>CAYMAA010000019.1:0-22719 GCA_964388305.1 uncultured Lachnospiraceae bacterium
ACTTCATTTACTTGGTTAAACTGCTCAGTATGCCCATAGCCTCGTCATCCGTTTTTTTGACTTATGTCAATAATAATTATATCGCCCCAAAGCATAAAAATCAATACCTTTAACAAACTTTTTTAACCAAGCAAGGAAGCCTGCCCCTCTTTTCAGTATCTTAAAAAGGCACTCTTGCCATTTAAATCGGGTAAGAGTGCCTGAAATTTGTATTGATTATCTTATTGTTTCGGGGAATTACATCATGCCCATTCCGCCGCCTTGTGCCGGCATTGGAGGCTCAGGCTCTTTAATATCCGCAACAACTGCCTCTGTTGTAAGAATTGTGGAGGCAACGCTGTTGGCATTAAGAAGAGCGCTTCTTGCAACCTTAGTCGGGTCAATAATACCTGCGTCAATCATATTAACATAAACTGAGTTAAGGGCGTCAAAGCCTGTGCCTGTTTCCGTTTCCTTAACCTTATTTACAATAACCGAGCCTTCAAGTCCTGCGTTTTCAACAATCTGACGAAGAGGCGACTCCAATGCTTTAAGAATAATTGCCGCACCGGTTTTTTCATCGCCGTCAAGAGAATCCACAACCTTTTGAACGGCAGGCATACAATGAATGTAGGCAGAACCGCCGCCTGCGATAATACCCTCTTCAACTGCCGCCTTTGTAGCCGCAAGAGCATCCTCCATACGCAGCTTCTTTTCTTTAAGCTCTGTTTCAGTAGCTGCGCCAACCTTTATAACAGCCACACCGCCTGCAAGCTTAGCCAGTCTTTCCTGGAGCTTTTCCTTGTCAAAGTCGGATGTTGTTTCCTCAATGGCTGCCTTTATTTGATTAACTCTTGCGGATATATCTGCGGAATTTCCTGCGCCGTCCACAATGGTTGTTGTGTCCTTTGTTACTCTTACACTGCCTGCTCTTCCAAGCATTTCAATCGTAGTGTCCTTGAGGTCAAGAGCAACATCCTCGGAAATAACCGTTGCGCCTGTAAGAACAGCAATATCCTGAAGCATATCCTTACGTCTGTCGCCAAAGCCCGGCGCCTTAACGGCAACGCAAGTGAAAGAACCGCGGAGCTTGTTAAGAACAAGTGTTCCGAGAGCCTCTCCCTCAACATCCTCGGCAATAATAAGCAGTTTTGCGCCCTGCTGTACAATCTGTTCAAGAACAGGAAGAAGATCCTGAATATTTACTAATTTTTTGGTTGTTAAAAGAATGTACGGATTGTCAAGCTCAGCAACCATTTTTTCCATATCTGTAGACATATAAGGCGAAAGGTATCCTCTGTCAAACTGCATACCTTCTACAAGGTCAAGCTCCGTAAGCATTGTTTTGCTTTCTTCCACGGTAATAACTCCGTCGCCCGTTACCTTTTCCATAGCGTCAGCAACAAGCTTTCCAACCTCTTCGTCCGCTGCGGAAATAGCGGCAACCTTTGCAATGTGGTTTTTGCCGTCTACCTTTTGGCTCATACTCTTAATTGCCTCTACAGCCGCATCTGTTGCCTTTACCATACCCTTACGAAGTATAATTGCGTTTGCACCTGCCGCAATGTTTTTAAGTCCTTCGTTTATCATTGCCTGTGCCAAAACAGTTGCGGTTGTTGTACCGTCGCCTGCAATATCGTTTGTTTTTGTGGCAACCTCTTTAACAAGCTGCGCGCCGATGTTTTCCACTTCGTTTTCAAGCTCAATTTCCTTGGCGATTGTTACACCGTCGTTTGTAATTAAAGGTGTGCCGAACTTTTTATCCAAAACTACGTTTCTGCCCTTAGGCCCAAGCGTCACCTTAACAGTATCCGCCAGTTTATTAATACCTGCCTCAAGACTCTTTCTTGCATCGGTAGAATAAAGAATTTCCTTTGCCATTTACAATTACCTCCTTAATTATTTAACTATTGCCAAAATGTCCTCGGAACGAACGATTATAAACTCTTCATCGTCAAGGTCTACCTTTGTACCTGCGTAGGATGTATAAATAACCTTGTCGCCTACTTTAACATCCATAGGTATTGTTTTTCCGTCCTCAACTCTTCCGGGGCCTACCGCAACAACCTCTGCCTCCTGCGGCTTTTTCTGCTGAGCTGTTGTTAAAATAATGCCGCCCTTTGTTTTTTCTTCTGCCGCAAATTCTTTTAATACAATTCTGTCACTAAGTGGAACCAATTTCATTTTATCTACCTCCATAATAAATTTTGTTAGCACTCACTCTCATTGAGTGCTAATCATCAATTGTTATAATAATGCAAGTTGCCAATATATTCAATATTGTTAATATGGTAAAATCAACCGTTTTTATAAGTATATCTGTTATATGCTCTTATTTTCTTTTATTTTCTTAATTTTTCACTTTATTTTACAGGCTTTATATATTTATAGCCTCTTTAAGAAATGATACGGGGTGTACCAAATTATCCTCAAAGGGGTTTATTGCCGCAAGCTGCTTGTTTTTAAGCATAATACCTCTAAAAATGCTGTCATAACCAAACTTTTCTCTTATTTTGTCCGTGGCGGCATCTATGTTTGTATATTTTACATGGTCGGCATATTCTTTAAGCACGGAAAGCTGCTGATGCTTATTTGGCGAAAGATTTATTGCCCGTACACTTAAAGCTCTTGCAAACCATGCGGGAGATTTAATTGAGGTATAAAGCGACATGGCGGTTTTAAATATTTCTTCGGCAGAGCAAACGGGAAAGACAGTTTGTTTTTGACGCTCGTGGAAATAAAGGCTGTTATCCCTTACACTCAATGCTATGCCGCTACAGCAAAGCTTATGCCGTCTTAGCCTGCGTGCAACACTTTCGCTTAAACAAATAAGTGTTATTTTAACGTCATCATTATTTGTAAGGTCATACGGCAGTGTTATGCCGTTGCCTACGCTTTTTACGGGCTGAGTATAGTCCGCCATTGCCACGGGAGAATCGTCCTCGCCGAGGGCAAATTTTTTAAGCATAAGTCCCACCTTTCCCAAAACGGCGGAAAGAGCCGCAGAGGGGGCATTTGCAAGGTCACCGATTGTATATATGTTCATATTAATAAGCTTTCTGTAGGTTGCCCTGCCTACATACAAAAGCTCATTTGCAGGCAAAGACCATATTGTTTGGCGAAAATCCCGCCTTGAAATCACCGTTGTGGCATTTGGCTTTTTTAAGTCCGAGCCTAATTTTGCAAATATTTTGTTAAAGGAAACACCTACGGAAACGGTTACGCCCAGCTCCTGCCATATTGTTCTGCGTATTTCGTCCGCAGCCTCCTTTCCGCGGGAAATTGTAAAATTGCGGTCGGATAAATCCAGCCAGCACTCGTCCAAGCCAAATCCCTCAACACGGTTTGTATAGCGGTTGTAAATTTCCTTTGCTTTTTTGGAGTATTCCATATAAATATCGTAATGAGGCGGCACAAATATTATGTTTGGGCATTTTTGCCGCGCCTGCCACAAAGGCTCTCCCGTTTTAACGCCCATAAGCTTTGCGGTCTGACTTTTTGCCAGCACAATGCCGTGCCGCTTTTCGGGGTCGCCGCAAACCGCAACAGGCTTGTTTTTAAGGCTCGGGTTTAAAAAGCACTCTACCGATGCATAAAAATTGTTCATATCACTGTGAAGTATTACTCTCTCCATAACGCACCTCCAAAAATCAAAAATTAGTTCGATATAATTCATATTATAGCAACAAATGTTCGTTCTGTAAAGTATAAAACCAAAAATAATTTCGCCAAAAATTTCCGCCTGAATTTATTTTTACTTTTGAATTGTTCAGTGTTCCCTTAGGTATTGAATTTTTACTTGGCTTATGTTAAAATAATGTGTAATTAAAAGTAGTGTGTAATTTTTTACGGAGGAATGTATGAAAAAAACAAATATCACCCTTTGGCTTGCGGCGCTGCTTGTGCTGCTTTGTGCTTTGCAGGTTTTAAACAATAAGTATTTTTATAATGAAAATATAACGGAAACAGCGGAAAATGAGAAAGAAACCGAAACCGGCGGGGAAGAATATAATACAGATGAAGAATATAATGCGGACGAGGTAAACGAAATTACAAAATATAATGAAGAAAAAGCCTCAAAGCAGGCGGAAGAAACAAAAAAAGGCATTGAAACCGCCAAAGGGGATATTTACGGAAACACCTCCTATATGTTTAATAATTCCGCCGCTTTTATGGAAAGACTTAAAACAGAAGTAAATAATATGGCTAACGACAAAAGCGATAACAACCATTTGTATGATGTGGCGGAAAGCATAAGAATAAACGCCATAAACTACTATTCCATACTAAACGGCTGTTATGAGGACGGAAACGAAGAGCTTGTAAACACCTGTAAGGCTTATGTGTTTAATGTGGAAATTTTGGCTTATAATATGATGCAGTTTATTAAACAGGGAAGAACGGAATACATAAGCAGAGCTATGATTTGCATTGCGGCGGAGGGCGACTGTACATCAAACTTTAAAAATGCGGAAAAGGAGTATTTGGCAAAGCACACCGCAGATGAACTGCCAACAACACAGGCACAGCCATAACAGTAGAAAGGAGATTGCTTATGAACAGTTTTAAATTAGTATCCTCCTACAAACCTACCGGAGATCAGCCCGAGGCTATAGATGAGCTAATTAAAGGCTTTCAGGACGGCTGTAAGTACCAAACCCTTTTGGGCGTTACAGGCTCGGGCAAAACCTTCACAATGGCAAATATAATAGAAAAGCTGAACAGACCTACATTGGTTTTGGCTCACAACAAAACCCTTGCGGCGCAGCTTTATAATGAGTTTAAGGAGTTTTTTCCCGAAAATGCCGTAGAATATTTCGTAAGCTATTACGACTATTATCAACCCGAGGCTTATGTTCCCCAGTCCGACACTTATATCGCAAAGGACTCCTCCGTAAATGATGAAATAGATAAGCTGCGTCACTCCGCAACGGCGGCTTTGTTTGAACGCAGAGATGTTATTATTGTTGCCTCCGTTTCCTGCATATACGGCTTGGGCGACCCTATTGACTATAACGAAATGTGCGTAAGCCTGCGTCCCGGTATGATAAGAGAAAGAAACGACATACTTAAAAAGCTTGTTGAAATTCAGTATGAAAGAAATGATATAGACTTTTCAAGAGGTAAATTCAGAGTAAGAGGAGATACGGTGGAAATCTTCCCTGCGGAAAGCTCGGAAATTGCCTACAGAGTTGAGTTTTTCGGCGATGAAGTGGACAGAATTTCAGAAATAGACGCTCTTACGGGCAAGGTTGTTGGCATAAGAAACCACATTTGCATTTATCCTGCCAGTCACTATGTTATTAATAAGGAAAAAATGGCTAAAGCTATTGAAAGAATATTAAAAGAGCTTGAAGAAAGAGTGGCTTATTTTAAGGGCGAGGAAAAACTTATTGAGGCTCAAAGAATAGACGAAAGAACAAATTATGATGTGGAAATGATGCAGGAAATGGGTTATTGCTCGGGCATAGAAAACTATTCACGTCATTTGTCCGGCAGAGCGGAGGGCAGTACACCTCATACACTTATAGACTATTTCCCAAAGGATTTTATAACCATAGTGGACGAGTCCCATGTTTCCATACCCCAGGTGGGAGGTATGTATAACGGGGACAGAGCGAGAAAAATGTCCCTTGTGGAGTACGGCTTTCGTCTGCCCTCCGCATTGGATAACCGCCCTTTAAAGTTTGATGAGTTTGAAGAAAAAATGAATCAAATGCTCTTTGTTTCCGCCACCCCGGGAAAATATGAAAGAGAACACTCCGAAAATGTTGTTGAACAGATTATAAGACCAACCGGTCTTTTAGACCCTTTTATTGAGCTAAAGCCTGTTGAGGGGCAAATAGACGACCTTATTGCCGAAATTAATAAAACCGTTAAAAGGGGTTGGAGAGTTCTTATAACCACCCTTACAAAAAAAATGGCTGAGGATTTGACAAAATATTTGACGGAAAACGGCATTAAGGCAGAGTATCTCCATTCGGATATTGATACTTTGGAAAGACTTGAAATTATAAGAAATTTAAGACTCGGAGAGTTTGATGTGCTTGTGGGCATAAACCTGCTGCGTGAGGGTCTGGATATACCCGAAACAGCCTTGGTTGCCATATTAGATGCGGATAAAGAGGGTTTTTTACGTTCGGAAACATCTCTTATTCAAACAGTAGGCAGAGCCGCAAGAAACTCCGAAAGCAAGGTAATTATGTACGCTGACGTTGTTACGGAGTCTATGAAAAAATGTATTGATGAAACCGCAAGAAGAAGAGAAATTCAGCAAAAATATAATGAGGAACACGGAATTGTTCCAAAAACAATTATTAAAAAGGTGCATGAAATTATAAAAGCAACGGAAGCGGTTACGGGCAAAAAGACCGACAGGCTTGAAAAAGACCCCGAGTCTATGTCTGTCGGAGAGCTTAAAGGCAAAATAACCTCTCTTACGGAAAAAATGAAAGCTCTTGCCTTAGAGCTTAAATTTGAAGAGGCTGCCGAAATTAGAGATGAAATTCAGCGGCTTAATGAATATTTGCTATACTGATGAGGTAGAAATGGATAATAAAATTATAATAAAAGGCGCAAGAGAAAACAATTTAAAAAATATAGATTTGGAAATACCCAGAAATAAGCTGAATGTTTTTACGGGACTTAGCGGCTCGGGCAAAAGCAGTCTTGCCTTTGATACAATCTATGCGGAGGGTCAAAGACGGTATGTGGAAAGTCTTTCCTCATACGCAAGAATGTTTTTGGGGCAAATGGATAAGCCGGACTGCGACAGCATAGACGGACTTTCCCCCGCAATTTCCATAGACCAAAAAACAACAAACAACAACCCCCGTTCCACGGTGGGTACGGTTACGGAAATTTACGATTATTTAAGGCTGCTGTTTGCAAGGGCGGGTATTCCCCATTGTCCAAAATGCGGCAGAGTTATTGAAAAGCAGAGCGTTGACCAAATTGTGGATAAAATAATGTCAATGGAAGAAAGAACAAGGCTGCAGCTTTTGGCGCCTGTTGTAAGAGGCAGAAAAGGCGAACACGTTAAACTTTTGGAGGACGCAAGACGAAGCGGCTATGTAAGAGCAAGAATTGACGGAATTATTTATGACCTAAACGAAGATATTAAGCTTGAAAAAAATAAAAAACACGTTATAGAAATTGTGGTGGACAGGCTTATTGTAAAAGAGGGCATTGAAAAAAGACTTGCGGAGTCCATAGAAACTGTTATGGGCCTTACGGGCGGAATACTTTTTGTGGATACGGGAGAAAAAACCCTTACTTTTTCGCAAAATTTTGTATGTACGCATTGCGGCATAAGCATTGAGGAAATTGAACCCAGAATGTTTTCGTTCAACAATCCCCACGGCGCCTGCCCCGAGTGCGGCGGCTTGGGAGCAAAGGTTATTTTCGACCCCGAGCTTGTTGTGCCAAGTCCCGAGCTTAGCATAAACCAAGGCGCTATTGCGGTTTACGGCTGGAATGCCATAACCACCGACGGAAGTATGAGCCGAAGTCTTTTTCAGGAGCTTTCCAAACGGCATAATATAAATTTGGACACACCTTTTGAGGATTTACCGGAAGAAACCAAAAATTATATTATGTACGGCGGCGGAGGCGAGTATATACCCGTAAAATTTAAAAGCGGCGGTGTAATAAAGCGCTATGACTTTTATTTTGACGGAATTATAAATAATTTGGAAAGACGTTATAAAGAAACCTATTCCGAAAAAGCAAAAAAAGAATATGATGAGTTTATGACAAACATCACCTGCCCTGCGTGCAAGGGCAAAAGGCTTCGTCCCGAAATGCTTGCTGTTACCATAGGCGGCAAAAGCATTTCACAGGTTACTGAGCTTTCCGTTAAGGAGCTTAAAGTATTTTTTAATGAGCTTGTGCTTACTGAAAAACAGCAGGCTATTGCCGACCTTATTTTAAGAGAGATAAAGGCGAGAATAAGTTTTCTTTCCGATGTGGGACTGGACTATTTAACTCTTTCAAGGCAGGCAGGCACACTTTCGGGCGGAGAAAGCCAAAGAATAAGGCTTGCCACCCAAATAGGCAGCGGTCTTGTAGGCGTGCTTTATATTCTGGACGAGCCAAGCATAGGTCTGCACCAAAGGGATAATGATAAGCTGTTGGCAACCCTTTGCCATTTAAGAGATTTGGGAAACACATTAATTGTTGTGGAACACGACAGCGACACCATTTTGGCGGCGGATAATGTGGTGGATATCGGCCCCGATGCAGGTATCGGCGGCGGAGAGGTTGTTTATAACGGAAATGTTGCAGGTCTTTTGGAATGTAAAACCTCCGTTACGGGAAACTATTTAAGCGGCAGATTAAAAATTCCCGTGCCTAAGGTAAGACGCAAGCCTAACAAAGACTTTATTAAAATAAGAGGCGGAGAGGTAAATAACCTTAAAAAAATTAATGTGGATATACCCTTGGGTCTGTTTGTTTGTGTAACGGGTGTTTCAGGCTCGGGCAAAAGCTCCCTTGTAAACCAGATTTTGTATAAAACCCTTGCCAAAAAGCTGAACAGAGCAAGAATAAAGGCAGGCAAAGTTAAGTCAGTCAGCGGATATGAAAAGCTGGATAAAATAATTAATATAGATCAATCACCCATTGGCAGAACTCCCAGATCCAACCCCGCAACCTATACAGGTCTTTTTGACCTTATAAGAGATTTGTTTTCAAATCTTCCCGAGTCAAAAATGAAAGGTTACACAAAGGGCAGGTTTTCGTTTAATGTTAAAGGCGGCAGATGCGAGGCGTGCAGCGGTGACGGTATTGTTAAAATAGAAATGAACTTTTTGCCCGATGTTTATATACCCTGTGAGGTGTGCCGCGGCAAAAGATACAACAGAGAAACCCTTGAGGTTAAATATAAAGAAAAAAGCATTGCGGACGTTTTGGATATGACGGTTGAAGAAGCGCTGAAGTTTTTTGAAAATCTGCCTAAAATTAAAAGCAAGCTGCAAACACTGTACGATGTGGGTCTTTCCTACATTAAATTGGGTCAGGCGTCTACCACTCTTTCGGGAGGAGAAGCGCAAAGGGTAAAGCTTGCCACGGAGCTTTCCCGTAAGGCTACAGGCAAAACAATTTATGTTTTGGACGAGCCCACAACAGGTCTGCATACTGCCGATGTTCATAAATTGGTGGATATTATACAGGAGCTTACCGATGGAGGAAACACTGTTGTTGTTATAGAGCATAATTTAGATGTAATTAAAACGGCGGATTATATTATAGACTTAGGCCCCGAGGGCGGTGACGGCGGCGGTACGCTTGTGGCGGCAGGTACTCCCGAAGAGATTGCCATGTGCGAAAAATCCTATACGGGGCAATATTTAAAAAGAATGCTGTAATTATTGATACATTTTTAAGGAAGTAACGCTATGGAAAATAAACAATTCACTCATCTTCACGTTCATACGGAATACAGCCTGCTGGACGGTTCTTCCAAAATTAAGGAGCTTACCGCCCGTGCGGCGGAGCTGGGAATGAAAGCAATAGCCATAACCGACCACGGTGTTATGTACGGCTGTATAGACTTTTATAAGGCGTGCCTTGCCAATAACATAAAACCCATTATTGGCTGTGAGGTATATGTTGCAAGCGGCTCACGCTTTAATAAACAAAAGCTGCCTACAAATTTTTATTATCACCTTGTTTTGCTTGCTAAAAACAATGAGGGCTATAAAAATCTATCCCGTCTTGTTTCGTTGGGTCAAATAGAGGGTTACTACTACAAACCCCGTATTGATTTGGAAATTCTAAAAAAATATCATAATAACCTTATAGCGCTTTCAGCCTGTCTTGCGGGGCCTGTGGCAAAAACCCTTCTTACATCAACCTACCAAAAAGCAAAGGAAACCGCCCTTGCCTACAGGGATATTTTCGGAGATGATTTTTATTTGGAATTGCAGGATCATGGCATTCCCGAGCAAAAAACGGTTAATCAGGGCATAATGCGTATTCATAACGAAACAGGCATACCTATTGTTGCCACAAACGACCTGCACTATGTAAACAAGGATGATGCCGCCGCCCACGATTTGCTTTTGTGCATACAAACAAACACAAATGTATTGGACGAAAACCGTATGCGCTACGAAGGCGGCAACTACTACCTTAAATCCTCCGAGGAAATGTACTCGCTTTTCCCCTATGCGGAGGAAGCCTGCCAAAACACAAATAAAATTGCGGATATGTGTAATGTATCCTTTGAGTTTAATAAATATAAGCTGCCTGTTTTTGATGTGCCAAAGGGCAAAACAGCCTACAGCTACCTTGAAGAATTGGCGGAACATGGTCTTGCGGAAAGATACCCAAATGTAACGGATGAGCTTAAACAAAGGCTTAACTATGAGCTGGACACAATTCGCCAAATGGGTTTTGTGGATTACTTTTTAATAACTTGGGACTTTATAAGATATGCCAGGGAAAACGGCATAAGCGTAGGCCCCGGCAGAGGCTCAGCCGCAGGCAGTATTGTGGCATACAGCCTTAAAATAACGGATATTGACCCAATCCGCTACGGTCTTATTTTTGAGCGTTTTTTAAACCCCGAGCGTGTAAGTATGCCCGATATTGACATAGACTTTTGCTATGAACGCAGACAGGAAGTAATTGACTATGTAAACAGAAAATACGGAGAGGACCACGTTGCCCAAATTATAACATTTGGCACAATGGCGGCAAGAAATGCCATAAGGGACGTGGGCAGAGCCTTGGCAATCCCCTATAATGATGTGGACAGAATTGCCAAAATGGTACCCAATGAGCTTCATATAACAATTCAAAAGGCTTTGGAAAAAAATCCCGAGCTTAAATCGGAATATGACAGTAACGAAAAGGTTAAAAATTTAATAGATATGTCTATGAAATTAGAGGGTCTGCCTCGTCATGCCTCTACTCATGCGGCAGGTGTTGTTATATGCGACCGCCCCATTATAGAATATGTTCCCTTAAATAACAATCAGGGTGTTATTACCACTCAATATGTTATGACAACAATAGAAGAGCTGGGACTTTTAAAGATGGACTTTTTGGGTCTTAGAACTCTTACAGTTATTCAAAACGCCTTTAACGAGGCGCAGCGTACTCATAAAATAAATGTGAATTTAAAATCCGTAGATTATAATGACAAAAAGGTTTTTGAGCTTATATCCTCGGGCAACTCCATAGGTATGTTTCAGCTTGAAAGTGCAGGTATGCGCTCATTTATGAAGGAGCTTAAACCCAACTCACTGGAGGATATAATTGCAGGCATTTCCCTTTACCGCCCGGGCCCTATGGACTTTATACCAAAATATATTAAGGGTAAAAATAATAAGGATAACATAACCTACCTCCATCCCTCCCTGGAGCCTATTCTTAAAGCCACATACGGCTGTATAGTATATCAGGAGCAGGTTATGCAAATAGTAAGAGAGCTTGCCGGCTACACTTGGGGCAGAAGCGACCTTGTGCGGAGAGCTATGTCCAAAAAAAAGGCGGACGTAATGGCTCAGGAAAGGCAAAAGTTCATCTTCGGCTCGGAGGAAGAGGGTGTTAAGGGCTGTGTTGCCAACGGAATACCCGAAAACATAGCCAATCAGATTTTTGACGAAATGACGGACTTTGCAAAGTATGCCTTCAATAAATCCCATGCGGCGGCTTATGCCGTGGTTGCCTACCAAACGGCATGGCTAAAGCTCTACTACCCTGTAGAGTTTATGGCGGCTCTTTTAACCAGCGTTATAGATAACCCCGGCAAGGTTGTGGAATATATTGAAGAATGTAAGCGAATGAATATTGAAATTCTCCCGCCCGATATAAACGAGAGCTTCAGCCGTTTCAGTGTATACGGCAGTAAAATCCGCCATTCCCTTTCGGCAATTAAAACAGTGGGCAAAAATGTTGTTGATGATTTGGTTAAGGAACGTGAAAACGGCAGGTTTACATCTTTAACGGACTTTATAAACCGTATGGACGGCAAGCTTAATTCCAAAGCAATAGAAAATCTTATTAAAAGCGGCTGCTTCGACTCTCTCGGCGGCAAACGCGCCCAATATATGCTTTGCTATAAGCAGATTTTAAACGGCTTCGGAAACGCAAAGAAAAACAATCTGGCAGGTCAGCTGAACCTTTTCGATGTTGCGGAGGATAATGACTATTATGACGATAATCTCCCAAACGTGGAGGAGTTTCCAAAGCAGCAGATTTTGGCATTTGAAAAGGAAATAATAGGTGTATATGTAAGCGGACACCCCCTTTCGGATTATGCCAAAACCCTCAGCCGCTATGCTTCCGTAACCACTCATGACTTCCCGTTTGATGATGAGGAGGAAATAGGAAAGGTTAAGGACGGGCAAAAGGTTGTTATCGGCGGAATTATAAACAAAGCAGTAATTAAGTTTACAAAAAACGATAAAATTATGTCCTTCATTACCATAGAGGATCTTTACGGTGTAATTGAGGTAATAGTTTTTCCTAACACATACGAAAAATACAGCAGCTTTATTTCCGAAAACTCGGTAATTCTTGTAGACGGTGTAGCTCAGATTTCCGAAAATCAGCCGCCAAAAATCATCTGCAACAAAATTACACCGTATAATGACCTTTTAAACAAAAATGCGGAAGTTTGGATAAAATTGGATAAACAGCTAAAGGATCTGCCCAATGACATAAAGGAAATTATTAATCTTAACCCCGGCAGCACCCCCGTAAAAATCTATTATGCCGACACAAAAAAACTTATGACGGTAAATAAGGGCATTAATCTTAACTCTAACGCTCTGGACGACCTTAAACTTGTTTACGGGGATAAAAACGTAATAAAAAAATAAGAAAACACCGAATACCTCGGAGTATACTTTTAATCAGTGTTTTCCTAAATAAATCATTTCGGAGGAACAGCAATGTTTTTAGCAGATTATCACTTGCATACAAACCAATCGTCGGACAGTGACGCCACACCCCAATCCATGATAGAAAGAGCGATAGACTTGGGCCTTGCGGAAATAGCCTTAACCGACCATGTGGATTTTGATCCACGCTATACATTTACCGATTATAACAAATATATACCTGTTTTCAACTCATTAAAGGAAGGCTATGCCGATAAAATACATCTCACATTCGGTGTGGAAATAGGCCTTGAAAATAAACAGGCGGATAAAGTAAATACCTTCGCAAGGTCTTTCCCCTTCGATTTTATAATAGGCTCCTCCCACAGTGTGGAGCGCTACGACCTGTATTTTGACAGGGAAAAATATTTTGAAAGATTTAGCGGCAAACAGGCGGCTTACGAAAACTATTTTAAGGAGCTTATTAAAAATATACAAGCCTGCCCCGTATTTAATGTGTACGGTCACATAGATTTTGTAAACCGCTACGGAACTTATGAGGATAACTCCCTTAAATACGCTGATTTTTCCGATTATGCGGATACCGCCCTTAAACTGCTTGCGGAAAACGGCAAGGGCATAGAAATCAATACATCGGGTTTTCGCTACGGTGTAGGGTCTGCCCACCCCTCATTGGATTTTGTTAAACGCTACAGGGAGCTTGGCGGCGAAATTATTACAGTAGGCTCGGACGCACACCGCCCCGAGGACATTGCCGAAAATTTTGAACAGGCATACGAAATGCTTAAAACGGCAGGCTTTAGGTATATAGCCTTTTTCAGATACCAAAAGCCGGTATTCAAAAAACTGCCCTAAACTTAAAAAGGAGTATTTATGGAATTTTCACCTAACCAAAAAACAGCCATTTTTACACGGAATAAAAATATATTAGTATCGGCGGCGGCAGGCAGCGGCAAAACCGCCGTGCTTGTTCAGCGTGTTATGGAAATAATTAAAAATCCAAACGTAAATATAACTGATTTGCTTGTTGTAACATTCACAAAGGCGGCGGCAGCGGAAATGCTTTTGCGTATAGAAAAAGCATTAACTGAGCTTTTAAACAATCCCGATGAACCGAATAAGGCGCATCTTTACAAACAGCTAAGGCTGCTTAACCGTGCGGACGTTACCACAATAGACGCCTTTTGCACAAAAACCGTAAGAAAGTATTTTTACAATACGGAGCTTGAGCCGGACTTTGCTCCGGCGGAGGAGGCAGAGCTTGAGGAAATACGCCGTCAGGCAATAAATTACGTTACGGAAGAGGCATTTAAGCAGTACGAGGTGCAAAACCCCATTTACGCCCCTCTTTACAGCCTGTGCGATATGCTTTCCGCAAGCAGCTCCAACACATTGGAGCTGGAGGAAGAAATACTTAATATATATAAAGCATTAACATCAATGCCCTATCCCGTAAAATGGCTTAACCAAACATTTAACAGCCTTAACGCACATACCTACGCAGACTACTTAACATCGCCTTTCATAAAAGAGCTGCTAAGCAGCTTTAATATTTCCACGGCAGAAAGTCTTATAGACGAGGCTGACAGAATTATGGAGGAGGTATTTTCAAAAACCACTCTTAATGAAGAGGCTGCCGCAATAAAAGAGCTTGCCAAAACAGATGATGCTGTTAAAATAGCCGACATACTCGGTAATATAGTTTTTCCAAGGTTTAATGCCTCAAAAAAAATAAATCCGGAGGCCTATAATAAGGCAAAGCTTTTTAGGGATACCGCAAAGGGTATTATAAATAAGGATAAAGAGCTGGTTAAATATTTTTCCGAAGAAAGCTATAATACATATAAACAATCTCTTCCTATGCTTAAGCTTATTTATACATTGGAGGAAAATTTTACAAATGAATTTATGCGCCTTAAAAAGGCGGCAAATAAATATGAATTTTCCGACATAGAAAGAGTTTGCCTTAATATGCTTGTTGAAAACGGCTCTCCTACGGAATTTGCTGTTCAGCTTAAAAACCGCTATGTTGAAATTATAACGGACGAATATCAGGATACAAACCCTCTTCAGGAGGAAATTTTAAAGGCTCTTGCAAGAGAAAACAACCGTTTTATGGTTGGGGATATAAAGCAAAGCATTTACGGCTTTCGCAATGCAGACCCTGCCATATTTATAAACAAATATAACAACTGCATAAACAACCCCTCATCTCCCACGGACTGCCTTGTTCATCTGTCGGAAAACTACCGCAGCCGAAAACCTGTTTTGGACTTTGTAAATCTTGTGTTTTCTCAGCTTATGACCCCCGAGCTTGGCGGTGTGGAGTACGAAGAGCTTAATTATCCCCAAAACTCAAAATATACCCACGAAAAGGACGTTAAAACAGAGGTTTTAATTGTAAACCGTTATACGGATATAAAGCCTCCCGCTGAAATACAGGACGAAGAAATTATAAAGGATATTTGCCAAAGCTCCGCATCGGCGGAGGCTCTGCTTATTGCAGGCAAAATAAAAGAGCTTATGTCAAATGACCCTGCCGTTAAATATTCCGATATTGTAATTCTTTCCCGTGTTTTAACAAACAAAGCGGAAAGCATTGTAAACACTCTTTCCATGTGCGGAATACCCTCACTGACCTATAAAGCGGCAGACAGCACTGATTTTATAGAAAACAAAACAATTATAAGCTATTTAAAAATAATAGATAACCCCTATAACGATTTGGACTTGGCGGCAGTGCTTCACAGTCCCGTTTATCGCCTTACGGCAGAGGAGCTTGCTCAAGTGCGTTTGTACGGCAAGGATATGAGCCTGCCGTTTTATGACAGTATTTTAATTTATGTTAAAAATAACAGCAACGGCATAACCCAAAAGCTTAACTCATTTTTGGAGGATAGAGAGTACTTTTCCGCCTGTTTTAAAACCGAACCCGTAAACGAGGTTTTGTACGATATTTATGCGAAAACCGATTATTATAACTACCTTAACCTGCTTTCGGAGGGCAAAAACAGACGCGCCAATTTAGATAAGCTCTCGGATGCCGCCGCCGCATACGATGCGGGAACGGAAAGCGGTTTATACGGCTTTTTAAATTATTTAAACAATATCCGTTTTGAACAGGCTCAAATAATTCCGCCCGAAAACAATGCTGTAAAAATAATGACAATACACAGCAGTAAGGGCCTGCAGTTTCCCATAGTTTTTCTTTCGGGTATAGAGGGCAGATTTAGCAAGAAGGATTTAAGAGATAAAATTATAGCTGATAAATCCATGGGTATATGCCTTGCCGCCTATAATTCGGAAGAAAGAATTATAAGCCAAACAGCGCCACTTGAAAACGCAAGGCTGAGCCATAACAGGGCGCTTGCGGCGGAAGCGCTGCGGCTATATTATGTTGCCGTTACAAGAGCGGAGGAAAGGCTTATTATAACCGCTGCGGATTCACCTAAAAAAACAAAAGCAAATACCTATGACGAAATACGGGAAAAGCTTATAGAAGGCTATTCCAAAAATTCAATGGAGGAAATGAAATATGTGCCGCCATACTCTATAATAAACGCTTCGTCATTTCTTTCAATATTAACAACGGCGCTTTATAACAGGGAGAACTCCCCTGTATACAGCCTTGCCATAAAGCATTGGTATGAGCTTACGGGAGTAACAGAAAACAAGTCCCTTTCTGTTTATGCGGATAAAATCAAGGCGGAAAAGCTTAAAAAAGCCGACTATCCTTACAACAGCGTTGTTGCTCTGCCAACAAATGTTTCCGTAACGGAAATTAAAAAGGAAGCCAATGCGGACACCTACCCTATTGAGTTTTCGGCGGAAAAATTCCGTTTTACAAAGCCTCGTTTTATAACGGAGGAAAAGCATGGTCTTTCACCTATGGAGGAGGGTACGGCTTATCACGCAATGCTTGCCGCCATAAATTATAAAAACCCGCCAAAAAACGGCGCGGAGCTTATTAACAACTGCCTGAAAACAGGCATTTTATCCAAAGAGGAGGCAGACGCGGCAGACCAAACCCTTGCAGACGCCTATCTCACAAGCTCTATTGCCAAAAGAGCGGAAAATGCACTTAATGTATATAAAGAACATTCCTTTACAATGGGTCTTTCTCCGTATATGGTGTATCCGCACATTAACCCCGACCCTGCCCTTAATGATGAGATAATTCTTACCCACGGCATTATTGACCTGTTTTTTGAAGAGCCTGACGGCATTGTAATTGTAGACTTTAAAACGGATAAATCAACGGATTTTGAAAGCCTTGCAAGGGCATACGCCCCTCAGCTTAAAATATATAAAAAAGCAGTTGAAGACGCCTCTCCCAAGAGGGTTAAAGAAATGTATCTGTATCTCGTTCGCCATAAAAAATTAATACCCATAGCATAATTTATCTTGCCATAACAGGCATATTGTGCTAATATTTATGTATGGTTTTGTGTTTGGCTGACTGATGCGCTATCCGGTCAGCCTTGTTATAAAGGAGGAAATAACATGGCTAAAATTCAAATGAAAACACCCATTGTGGAAATGGACGGAGATGAAATGACAAGAGTCCTTTGGCAGTGGATTAAGGATATACTTATCACCCCTTATGTGGACTTAAAAACGGATTATTACGACTTAGGACTTGAAAACCGCAATAAAACAGACGATAATGTAACCGTTCAAAGCGCCGAGGCGGCAAAAAAATACGGTGTTGCCGTAAAGTGCGCCACAATCACTCCAAACGCCGCCCGTATGACGGAGTACAGCCTTAAAGAAATGTGGAAATCCCCCAACGGAACAATAAGAGCAATTTTAGACGGTACTGTTTTCAGAGCTCCCATTTTGGTAAAGGGCATTACCCCCTACATTCCAAGCTGGACTTCACCCATAACCATAGCGCGTCATGCCTACGGCGATGTTTACCGCAATGTGGAAATGCAGGTAAAAGGCGGCGGAAAGGCAGAGCTTGTGCTTACGGACAAAAACGGCAATGAAACAAGGCAAACCATATTCAATTTTGAGGGTGACGGCATAATACAGGGTATGCACAACATAGATAAAAGCATAGAGGGCTTTGCAAGGAGCTGCTTTAATTACGCTTTGGATACAAAGCAGGACTTGTGGTTTGCCACAAAGGATACCATATCCAAAAAGTACGATCACCGCTTTAAGGATATTTTTGAAGAAATTTATAATGCGGAATATAAAGAAAAATTTGATGCGGCAGGTATAGAATATTTTTATACGCTTATAGATGATGCCGTTGCAAGGGTTATTCGCTCCAAGGGCGGCTATATTTGGGCTTGTAAAAATTATGACGGCGACGTTATGTCCGATATGGTTTCAACAGCATTCGGCTCTCTTGCCATGATGACCTCCGTTCTTGTATCTCCCGATGGAAATTATGAATATGAGGCGGCTCACGGCACTGTTCAGCGTCACTACTACAAATACTTAAAGGGTGAGGAAACCTCCACAAACTCCGTTGCAACAATATTTGCATGGAGCGGCGCTTTCCGTAAGCGCGGAGAGCTGGATAACCTCCCCGAGCTTGTAAAATTTGCCGATGCTTTGGAAAAGGCTGCAATTACTACAATAGAAAGCGGCATAATGACGGGAGATTTATATCTTCTTTCCACTCTGCCAAATAAACAAAAGGTAAACAGTAAACAATTTTTGGAAGAAATAAATAAAAATCTTCAAAAACAGCTTGTATAACTGTCAGGCGGTTATTATAATTTCAGCAAAGCGAGGAATTGTGCAATGAGTGATATTCAATATACAGGCGGAAGAAGAGGCGGCAGAAGAAAGGTTAAAAAAAGCCGCGGAGGAATAATTCTTCTATTACTCCTTGTTGTTGCAGCGGCAGGAGCGGCAGCGGTATTTATGTATAACGGACTGCCCTCTAAAATTGACAAAACAGCGGAATTTACGCCAAGCTCCCAAACAACAGCGGAACAAACCACGGAGCAGTCAACAGAGGAAACAACCGCAGACTATTCCTCACAGGCGGAAAGCATTTTAAAATCAATGACTATTGAAGAAAAAATTTGCCAAATGTTTTTTATAACCCCCGAAGCTCTTACGGGAGTGGACGTAGTAACAGCGGCGGCGGCAACAACTAAAAATGCCTTAACCGCCTACCCTGTGGGAGGTCTGATTTATTTTGACCAAAACATAGAAAGCGAAAAGGGAATAAAAGAAATGCTTGCAAACACAAAGGCTTTTGGCAAAGAAGTGTGTAAAGCCCCTCTGTTTTTGGGCATTGATGAAGAGGGCGGCACTGTAGCAAGGCTTGGCAACTCTCCAAATGTAAATGTGCCAAAAGTCCCCGATATGTGTACAATAACTACGGAAGAGAACGCATATAACGCAGGCTCAACAATAGGCGCATATTTAGCTGAATATGGCTTTAATATGGACTTTGCTCCTGTTGCGGACGTTTTAACAAACGATAAAAACACTGTTGTGCAAAAACGCAGCTTCGGCAAGGATCCTGCCGTGGTTTCCTCTCTTGCAATTCAGTTTTCCAACGGTCTAAACGATAAAGGCATATTGTCCTGTTATAAGCACTTTCCCGGTCACGGCGCTACTGCCGATGACTCTCACGAGGGTTTAGCGTCTGTAAACAAAACCTATGACGATATTGCGGAAAATGAACTGCTCCCCTTTGGAGAAGCCGTAAAAGCAAATGCGGACTTTATAATGGCAGGGCATATTTCACTGCCAAATATTATTGGGGACAACACCCCTGCTTCCCTTTCAAAAATTATGCTTACCGATACTCTTATAAATAAAATGGGTTATAAAGGCATAGTAATTACAGACTCCCTTTCCATGGGTGCTGTAACCAACTTAGGCTCTTCCGATAAAATAGCCATAGATGCCATAAATGCAGGCGCGGATATGCTTTTAATGCCTCAAAACTTTCAAACGGCATACAACGGTGTTTTAAATGCCGTAAACTCGGGGGAAATTTCAGAGGAACGCATCAATACTTCCGTATTAAAAATATTAACCGTAAAACAAAAAATTACCGATGATAATACAAAAAACAGTCAATAGTACATACAAAATGACGGGTACTAACCTGAGCCTATATCTGAACATAATTATAATATATTAGACAAACCCAAAACTTGCAATTATAATAAACCTATCAATTTGAAAGGGAATTTAAAACCATGACAAAGCTCGTATTTTACATTAATGAAATCTATAAGATGATGCGTATGCAAATGTGTATATGCAATTTTGTGATATTCTCTTACAGACGTTTTTGTAATCCGAGGTGTTTAACGGCATAATGCAGTACATTATATTACGCTTATTTCATAAGGCTCTTCGGGGCCTTATATTTTTTGAAAAAAATATAAGCTGTTTCGGATATACATACATAATGCCGCTGTCATATAGCAATCAGCCGCAGCCAAGCTGTATAATAAATCTCCAACCAAAAAGCCGGAAAAAGGATTTATTGTGTTTAGTGTTGGCTCGGAAGAAACTGAGAACATAATTGGGTTTTGAATTATATAATCGGGCATTTGTTAAAGCATGGTTGTAATATATAAAATCAATATTCAGGCAAAAGCCGAAGGAGGCAGATAAAAATGTGTGAATTATACAGTTTTTCAGGCAGGCGGGCGCAAAATCTCACCCCGTATTTATTGCAGTTTTTCAGTCACGGAAAAAATAACCCCCATGGCTGGGGAATAGCGGATATTAACAGACCGGGCGATATACATATTGAAACAGAGGCAGTTCGTTCGGATAAATCCCGGCTGTTGCCGCATATAATCAAAAATCAGCGTCCCTCAAAGCTTCTTATGGCGCATATTCGCTACGGTACTGTCGGAGGAGCTAAAGCAGTTAACTGCCACCCGTTTATTTTTTCGGATTATAGCGCAACAAGATGGGTGTTTATGCATAACGGAACAATTTTTCACAGTTCTGTTCTCGGAAAATATCAAAAGCAGCAGCACGGCACAACCGACAGCGAAAGAATTATACTGTATTTAATAGACTCTCTTAATAAGGCTTATACCGCCAGGGAGAATATTCTAAAGGAAGAAATAAGAAAAAATATAGTTGAAAAAATCATACTGGAGCTTAGCGCCGGCAATAAGCTTAATCTGATTTTGTCAGACGGAAAAAGACTGTATGTTCATACAAATATGAAAAATACATTGTTCTGTAAAAATAAATACGATGGAATACATTTTGCCACCGTTCCTCTTGATGATGATAATTGGCTGCCTGTAGAGCTTAACAGACTGCTTATTTATGAAAACGGAAAGCTGATTTACCGCTCCGAGGCTCATTCAAACGAATATTTTTATGAAAAGGATACAAAAAGCCTTACTGTGGATATAGGCGCAAATACAGAAATCGAAAAAGGAGATTGGCTTGACTATGCAATTTGGCAAAAATACATTCTTCCCACAAGACGGCAAAAAACCGATTGTGTCGGCGTTGAGTTTGAATTTCCCGTAATAAACAAAAGCTATTCCGCCGTTGATTTTGATGTTGTTCATAAGCTGAGCGAGGTTTTTGTAAAAGAATTTGAATTTGAACACATAACCCGTGATGATGAAGGTTTTATATACAATGCCTTTTCTCAAAAAAGCGGTGATGATTTGAGCTTTGACTGCAGCTATAACACTTTGGAGCTTTCCTTCGGCAAGGAAGAAAATATAAACAACATTTATGCCCGCTTTGTTAAATACTATGAATTTATCCGGTCATATCTTACAAGGTTTAATCATACCATTTCGGGAATGGGTATAAATCCGTGCCGCAAGCAAAACAAAAATGTCCCCATATTAAGCGAAAGATACAGGATGCTTCTTCATCATCTTATGTCCTATAAAAAGTATAACGGCAATTTTCACAATTATCCCAATTTCGGACTGTTTTCCTGCGCAAGTCAGGTTCAGCTTGATGTGCAGGAGGATAAAATTGCGCAAACTCTTAATGTGTTTAACAAGCTGGAGCCGCTTAAATCAGTTTTGTTTGCAAACTCATATCTTCCTGAAACAGATCAGCTTTGCAGCAGAGATGATTTGTGGAGAAACAGTCTGCACGGCTTAAACCCTCATAATGTAGGTGAGTATGAAGTTGAGTTTCGCAACAACAGTGATGTTTTGCGTTATATAAAATCTATGAGCATATACTCCATGGAAAGAGCGGGAAAATACATAAATTTTGCGCCGTTAACCATAAGCGAATATTTCACAAAGGATTTTATAACAGGAGAATACTTTGACGGAGAGCTTTACAGGCCGATTACATTCACACCCGAACCGGAGGATTTGCAGTTTGTGCGTTCGTTCAAATTTGAGGATTTGACCTTCCGAGGCACAGTGGAGTTTCGCAGTGTATGTCAGCAGCCTGTAAGGGATATTATGTCAGTTGCGGCATTTCATGCTGGTCTTGCAAATAAAATTGATGAGCTTAATATTTTGTTAAGTGAAAGCAACCTGTTATCAGGCTGCGGCTTTAACGTAACTGAACTGCGCCGTATTTTTAACAGCGCCGTCAGACCTTCATTTATTAATAAAAAATCCCTTTCGGCTTTGCTTATTAAGGTTTTGGATATTGCAAAAGAAGGTCTTGCCGAAAGATGTATGAATGAGGAGCATTTTATCGACCCATTGTATAATCGGGCAAGCACAACATTAAGTCCTGCCGCAATAATGAAACAGGGCCTTGAAAGCGGAAAAAGCATGGATTACTTTGTTAATGACTATGCCTCTATTTCCTGAGCAAACAGTCCTGTTAAGGATATTCGTACTCCGCTGCCGCTGCGTATACTTCAAAACTTTTGCTGCGCAAAAGTGCAGCTTAGACCATAAAGAAATCGGAATACCCGTAGGGCAGGCTTTGCTTT
>CAYMAA010000020.1:0-21354 GCA_964388305.1 uncultured Lachnospiraceae bacterium
CCGATTTCTTTCGGGTTATAAGATACACTTTTGCGCAGCAAAAGCTCTGAAGTATGCGCAGCGGCAGCGGAGTGCGAATATCCTTGACCAATATAGCAACATTGAACACAAAAAGTCTACATATAATAAGTATCAATTAAACCTTTCAGTAAATTCTCGAAGTAAATTCAACTGTGGAATTTACTTTGAGAATTTACTGTTTTATCACGTCATTCTAATTTTGAAATATTTTTGTAATATAAACAGTTTGGACTGCATTTTATATGTTGAAAATTCATATTTACATCAGAAATCGTATATAAATTTGCAAAATTACTGTTATAAGTGACTTTAAATAGGCAAATATTACAACTAAGTTACAGAATTAGATTCACGTGACTGTTTTATATAAGTGCTTGCATAAAAGGCAAATTGGTGCTATACTGTATTTAATAACAATGATTGCCATATTGTAAGACATACGGGAGGAAAAACAATGCCTGCTTTTAAAATTGTGCGAAAAGGCTATGACAGGTTAGAGGTAGATAAATATATTGATGACCTTAACAGCCGTTTGCAACAGCTTACTGACAAAGAATATTACATAAACAAAGCGATTGTAACAGCGGAACAAACTGCTGCGGGTATTATAAACAAGGCGGAAGAGGAGAAAGAAGAAATACTTAAAACCGCAAAGGAAGAAGCGGACAGAATAGTTACGCTTTCCAGCAATCAATCGGATAAGCTCCTTTCCAAAACAAATAATCAGCTGGAACTTATACATCAGCGTGAAAGCAATAAATTGGAGGATCTTAAAATATTTATAAACGACCAAATCAGCTATTTAAACAGCTTTAAGGAGGATTATGCCCTCCTTGCAAAAAAATATTTTGAAACCCCCAACAATGAGGAATTTAACAGGGTTGTGGAAGGCCTTAACAACATAATTACCCTTGTAGACAGCTTTAACGGCAAAAACAACGAACAATAATCATAATTAATTTTAAAGGCACGGAGTATTTTCATCCGTGCCTTTAGTATTTATAAATTATTTAAAGGTCAGGTTTCTGTCCATAACAAGCACTACCCAGTTACCCTCTTGAATTGTATCCGTAACATTTTCAAGTATAATATGATTTCTTTCCAAAACGTCCTCATACTCGCTGTTTGTTAAAAGGAAGAAATATTTATCCTGCCCCGGCTGATCCTCAAACCATATATTGTCACTGTTTAACCAGCCCTTTCGGGGCATATCTTCGTCTATGTTTACATCTCTCACTTTAACCCTGCTGCTTGAAAGAAGTGTAAGAACATTTGCATTCCAATAAGTGGCATAGCCGTAGTCAAGTCCGTTTTTTTCAAGAAGTGCAATCGCCTTTTGTCTGTCGTCATCACTGCCGTAGTCCGCAGGCATTTTCCAAATATTGCAAAGGGTTATAATGCACCCCAAAACAATAAGACTTGCCGTAAGCGCTGCGGCTCTTTTATTTTTAACCACGTTCCAAAGGTATCTCCAAACAATAATATTAACCATAAGAGCGGAGCATATTATTGGAGAAAGCCGCCAGTTTACACTGGAAAGACTTCCGAAAACATATCCGTAAAGTATAAACGCCGTCATTACCAAATGATAAATTATAAAAATTCTTTCGTTTTTGGACAGCTTCTTGTATATGAAAAGAGATAAAAACGGCACAGCAAATATAACAAGGCTTGCCGCCATTTTTACTGCCGCAAGTATGTTTTTGCCCTTTGTAATAGCTCCTCCAAACTCATATTCGGCGCCTAAAAGAGAAGTCCATTGCTCCAAAAACTTTAACATATTGGAGCTCCAGTCGCCGCTGTTTACTATATTGCTGTAGGTATTGCCATAGCCTGTGCCAATGCCTTTAGCGGCAGAGTTTAAAGCAACAGTGCCCAAAACCGTTGCTATTATAATTATAACAACCGTAATAAAGGTGTTCAAATTACTCTTTGAAAATAATTTTGTCTTAAAATCCAAAACGCTTACAAATATAAGACCTGCCGCAACGGGTATTGAGGAAAGTGAAAGTGTTGTAACGCCGTCAAAAGCGGACAAAAATGACCAAAGCGCTATACAAATACCCCAAAAAAGCGCTTTTTTATTATTTTTAAAGGAATATCCGCCGCTTTCCAAATACTTTAAAAAGCCAAATGTAAGTGCAAGGAGTGTTAAAGCCAAAAAAGTACCCAAGCTGTAATGAATTATATGCTCCCAAAACAGCTCACGGAGCTTGCTGCTTGAAGAAACCGTTAAAAACACAACCGCAACAGAGGAAAGGCTTAAATTTCTGCTCCACCCCAAGCCTTTGGCTGAAAAATATATTGCAAGACCCAAAATCAGCATAAACACAAGCATTGTTACTCTGTATGCAAGCATTGTAAACCCGAATATAAGCATAAAGGGATAAAACAAAAACGTAGCGCCAAAGGGCAGCAAATAAGGATAACAAAATGTTGGACTGAAGAGCTTGCCGCTGTCTATAGTTGCCTGCGCCCAAGTCATTGTATCAACACAATCCGCATGAATATACCCCTTAGACGGGCCAAGCATATAGTAAATAACCGTAGCTGCCGAAATTAAAATTAATACAACGGATAAAACTGTAGCTGCTTTTGGTTTGCCAAGCGGCTTGCCGTTATTTTTACCTTTCATATAAAATCCTCCCGTTTATATAAAAAACGGTAGACTCTGCCAAACAGCAGAGTCTGCCAAACTATAATATTATAAAAGATTAACCCATCTTTTTCGAGCTTCCTCATAAACCTCATCGGGCCAAATTGAAACCTGAACCTCTCCAATGTGTGCCTTGCGCAGGAAATACATACAAATTCTGCTCTGACCAATTCCGCCGCCAACGGTATAGGGCAGCTTTTTTTCCAAAACAGCCCTTTGGAAAGGAAGGTTGGCCCTTTCCTCACAGCCTGCTTTTTTAAGCTGAGATTTAAGAGAATGTTCGTCAACTCTTATACCCATGGAAGAAAGCTCAAAGGCTATATCCAAAACGGGATAATAAACAACAATATCACCGTTTAACTCCCAATCGTCATAGTCGGGCGCTCTGCCGTCATGCTTAATGCCGCTTTTAAGCAGGTCGCCTATTTTCATAACAAATATGGCTCCCTTGTCCCTTGCCTCGGCATTTTCTCTTTCCTTTGGAGAAAGGTTTGGATATTTGTCCTCAAGCTCCTGTGTTGTTATAAATGAAATTTCATCAGGAAGTACAGGCTTTATGTAGTCATACTCCGAGGACATATATTTTTCTGTCTTTTTAAGGGCGGAATACACTCTGTTTACAATATCTTTAAGAGTTGCAAAGTTTCTTTCGTCCTTGTCAATAATTTTTTCCCAGTCCCATTGGTCTACAAAAATGGAATGTAAATTATCCGTTTCTTCATCACGTCTTATAGCGTTCATATCCGTATAAAGGCCCTCGCCCATTTCAAAGCCGTATTTTTTAAGCGCCATTCTCTTCCACTTTGCGAGAGAATGTACAATTTCTGCGGTTTTGCCGCTTTCCTTAATGTCGAATGAAACAGGTCTTTCCACACCGTTCAGGTTGTCGTTAAGTCCGGACTCGGGCGTTACAAAAAGAGGAGCGGAAACCCTCTTCAAATTAAGCTGTTTTGCCAAAGCAACCTGAAAATAATCCTTTACCTTTTTAATGGCAATTTGGGTTTCGTGTAAATCCAAAGCAGACACATACCCCTCAGGTACAACAAAATTTTTCATATAAATTACCTCCATATTATGGGCGCGACCAAACAGGCTGACCCTAAATTTACAAAAATTAAGGAAACACTGATTAATCAGCGGTTTCTTAAAGCTTACAGTTGTTTACCGTTCTTGGGAAAGGCAATACGTCCCTTATGTTGGACATACCCGTAAGGTACATTACCGCACGCTCAAAGCCCAAACCAAAGCCTGCGTGCCTTGCGGAGCCGTATTTACGCAGGTCTAAATAAAACTCATAGTCCTCTTCTTTAAGACCCAGCTCCTTCATTCTGTTAAGCAAAACATTGTAGTCATCCTCTCGCTGACTTCCGCCGATAATCTCGCCAATGCCGGGCACAAGGCAGTCCATAGCCGCAACGGTTTTTCCGTCCGCATTAAGCTTCATATAAAATGCCTTAATCTCCTTGGGATAGTCCGTTACAAATACGGGGCGTTTAAAAATTTCTTCGGTAAGGTATCGTTCGTGTTCTGTTTGAAGGTCGCATCCCCACTCTGCCTTATAGTCAAACCTATCATTGTTTTTCTTTAAAATTTCTATTGCCTCCGTATAGGTTATATGCCCAAACTGCGAGTTAAGCACATTGTTAAGCCTTTCAATAAGTCCCTTATCCACAAACTGATTAAAAAAGTTCATTTCCTCGGGAGCATTTTCCATAACATAGCTTATAACATATTTCAGCATATCCTCTGCCAAAATCATATCGTCTTTAAGGTCTGCAAAAGCAATTTCAGGCTCTATCATCCAAAATTCCGCCGCATGACGTGGAGTGTTGGAGTTTTCCGCCCTAAATGTGGGGCCGAATGTGTATACGTTTTTAAATGCCATAGCGTATGTTTCCACATTTAACTGTCCGCTTACGGTTAGGTTTGTTGCCTTTCCGAAAAAGTCCTTGCTGTAGTCCACTTTTCCGTCTTCCGTTTTTGGCAGATTGTTAAGATCCATAGTTGTTACCTGAAACATCTCTCCTGCTCCCTCGCAGTCACTGCCTGTAATAATCGGTGTGTGAACATAAACAAAATCTCTTTCTCTGAAAAATTTGTGAATTGCGTACGCAATAAGGGATCTCACTCTGAAAACAGCCAAAAATGTGTTTGTACGGGGTCTTAAATGAGCAATTGTTCTTAAATACTCAAATGTATGACGCTTTTTTTGCAAAGGATAGTCACCGTCCGCAAGTCCCTCAACGGCAACCTCGCTTGCCTGAATTTCAAAGGGCTGCTTTGCGTTTGGCGTTGCCACAAGCTCCCCCTTAACAACTATTGCAGAACCGAGTGTTACCTTGCTTATATCTTCAAAGTTGCCAAGCTTATCAGTATAAACTATTTGAAGAGGCTGAAAATATGTTCCGTCGTTTATAACCAAAAAGCCAAATGTTTTGGAATCTCTTTTGTTTCTTATCCAGCCGCCTACGGTTATCTCCTTTCCCACATAGTTTTCACTGTTTCTGAACAGCTCTCTTACTGCTACTAAATTCATTTGTATGTTACCTCCTAAATATTTTACATAATAAGCTCAAAGGGCCAGTCCGTAAGTCCTCCCATATCGTAAATATTTTCATACCCTGCCATATCCAAAAGCTCCGCCGCCTGCTTACTGCGTCTGCCGCTTTGGCAATATACAATAACAGGCTGATTTTTATTGGGTATTATTTTAATAATTTCTTTTTCCAAAATATCCAAAGGAATGTTTATTGCTCCGTCAATGCGGCTTTCTCCAAATTCCTCCGCTGTTCTTACATCTATTATAACAGCTTTCGGCTCTGAGTCCATAAGTTTTTTTGCCTGTGGGTGATTAAGCTTTGCTACGCTCAAAAAAATCCGCTCCTTATTCCAAAATAAGCTCAACAGGGCAGTGATCCGACCCGTAAACCTCTGTTAAAATATTTGCGTCCTTAACTCTGCTCATAAGCCTTTCGGATACAATATAATAGTCTATACGCCAGCCTGCGTTTCTTTCTCTTGCCTTAAAACGATAGCTCCACCAGCTGTAAAGCGCCTTTTCGGGATAAAGCCGCCTAAAGCTGTCCGCAAAGCCGCAGGAAAGCAGCTCTGTCATTTTAGCTCTTTCCTCATCGGTAAAGCCTGCATTTTTACGGTTGGTTTTTGGATTTTTAATATCAATCTCTTCATGCGCCACATTCAAATCTCCGCAATAGATAACAGGCTTTTTACTGTCAAGCTCTGTTAAATATGCTCTTAAAGCGTCCTCCCACTCCATACGGTAGTCAAGCCTTTTAAGTCCGTCCTGCGAGTTGGGTGTGTAGCAGGTTACATAATAAAAATCATTCATTTCAAGAGTAATTACCCTGCCCTCATTGTCATGCTTTTCAATACCCAAACCGCAGGTTACGCTTAACGGCTTGTGCTTTGTAAAAACAGCCGTTCCGGAATAGCCTTTCTTCTCCGCATAGTTCCAATAGCAATTATAGCCTTGGGGAGCAAAGTCCGTCTGCCCCTCCTGCAGCTTAATCTCCTGCAATGAAAAGAAATCCGCATCCGCCTGCTTAAAAAAATCTTCAAAGCCCTTTCCCATACAGGCTCTTAAACCGTTTACATTCCAAGAAATCATTTTCATAAAACAGTACCATGTATAATTATTATACAATTTCCTTTCCGAATATATTTATGCAGCATCTCAATTATCTTGGCACAACGGCATTATTGCAACAATTATTATGCCAAATAAAAACGCTTATCCTTAATAATACTCATTTATAATTCCCCAAATATCCGAGGTTTCAAAACCCCTGCGCCAAAATGCCGCGCCTCCGCAGCCGTACTGCCTGCCAAGCTCCATTCTTGCCCTGACAGATGTTTCGTCCTCAAGCCAAATGGTAACACTGTTGCCTGCGTCCGACGTATAGGCTGCCACATTCTGCCCTGTTTCTTCGTCAAAGCTGATTGTACCGTTGTGCTGACTGATAAGCTCTGCGGCGTCCTCCATACCAACAGCGGCTCTTCCCACAATTGTGCCGTCTGCTTTAACCTCCCAAACTCTTGTGTAAAATACGCAGCCTAAAATAAGTTTGTCCATATCTATCATATCAGATGCGGTTTGAAGATATGTTTCCACCCAAGGCAAAGAAGATACAGAGCCTGCCTCGGCGCTGGAAAGATTATGCTCGTCATAAGCCATCATTATAACATAATCGCAAATATCCGCCATTTCCTTCAAATGATATTTTCCGTTGTAAGGCGCGGGAACAAATGTATCTACGGAAACCGCAAGTCCCTGAGCGTGAAATTTTTCCGTCAGCTTTCTTACAAATTTAACATAATTATCTCCGTCATTTTCGCCAATTCCTTCAAAATCTATGTTAATACCGTCAACACCCTTTGCAATGCAGTCCTTTACAAGAGCGTCTATTATTTTGTCCATTGTTGCTTCGCTGCTAAAAATTCCCGCGGAAACACTGCTGCTGAAGCTGTTTGTAATAACAGGCCAAACGACATACCCCTGAGAGTGCGCCCACTCCGTGTATGTTGCCTTCGCAAAGCTCTCTATGCTTCCGCTGCCGTCTTTAATTGTGTACCACGTTGGACAAATTACGTCCAGTCCCTCTATAGGCGCTTTTTTGCTTTCCGTATCGTTAGCCTCCACGGAGGAAATTGTGTCCCACAAAACTGTTATGTTTTTACCGGGAGTGGAAACAGGCTTTTCAACCACGCTTTCCGTAACCGCCTCGGTTGTAGCTTCGGTAGTTGTTTCAGTTACGGGAGCGGTTGTTGTTTCAGTAGTTGTAACAGCCGCCTGTGCCGTTTCGGTTATATAAACGATCCTCTCGGAATCGTTAAAGCTTACACTGCACCCAAGGCTTTCCGCAACCGCCCTGACGGGTATCATAGTAAAACCGTTTACAATTTTTGAGGGGGTATCCAGTGATATTGCCGTGCCGTTTTTATAAATTGTTTTGCTGTCTATAGGTATGCTGATAACAGTATCGCCCCGTGTAACGGTTGTTGCTCTGCCGGCATCGTCCCAGCTGATTTCGCAGTTAAGCTCCCCGAAAACATCTCTTGCGCAAACAAGGGTGCGGTTGTTTACAACAATAGGTATCATATTGTAGCTTTCAAGCCTTTTTCCGTTAATCTCCACATTTATTGCCTGCGCCTTATAATCGTGCATGGCGCCGTCATAATTAAGCCTTGTAATAATAAGCTCGGGAGCGGAAAAGGCGCTTATGCCGCAAAAGGCAAAAGCAAGTATAAAAGTCACAATGGCTAATATCTTTTTCATAGAAAATCCCTTCCTGTCAGCCTTTAGCGGCATACAGCTTAGCTATGGCTAAATTAACTTCATCTCTTGTTACAAAATTGTTTTCTGTTTGAGGCGCGTCTGCCTGTATATTAAGAGCAGTTACCGTTTTGTTCATCATTTTGTTAAAAGCTTCTCCCGTTAAAATATTTTCGGGATAGTAGCAGTTGTTTTCATCAGCCTCGGCAATGGCGTATTCTTTAAGCAGATTGCATGCCTTGTTGTAGGTTCTGCCCTGTGGCAAATCCCCAAAGGTTACAATGCCCGTACCCTTTAAGCCGAGAGCATTTACAAGTCTTTCCGCAAACTCGCCTCTTGTAACGTAAGTTTCTTCCTCTTCTTCGGGCAAAGCGGCATAGTCCTTAAATGTAGAAACGGAATACTGCATAGAGCTTATAAAGCTTTTTGCCGCAAGCTCAGCGCCGCTAATGCTTAAACAGTCGGAAATACTTTCACTTCCGTAGGCATTATATGCGATACTCTTTTCCTTGCCTGCTGTTTTATAAATTTCACTCATATTATCGCACATATTGCAGAAGTATAAACCGCAGTCAACCGCAAGCTCTCTAATGGCATCGCCGTAACCCTTATCGGTATATGTATAATTTCCCTCATTGTCAAACTCTCTCTGCGCAAAAGGTGTTAAAACAATAGGTATTGCGTTTTTTTCGATTACAGGCTTAACATAACAGTTATAAACATAATATTCAAAACTGCCGGAAACGTCCTTATTTCCGGTAGGAGATGAATAGCCGTCTCCCTCTTCTCCGTCATGTGTTCCAAAATGAATTAAAACATAGTCACCCGTATCAACAGAGTTTAAAAATTCGTTATATTTATCGGTTTTCTCATAGCTCCTTGCGGTTTCGCCCTCAAGCCCAAAGCATTTTACGGTTATAAGGCTTGACAGATATTTTGGAAGCGCCTGACCGATTGCCGCCTTTTTAATTACATTACAGCTTTCATCATCGGTAAAATCCGCCATATACTCATCGCCGACAAGTATAAGATCAGCCTTTTTAAGTCCGTCCGTTCTTTCAACATCCGCAGTAGATGCCGTTGCATAAGCCTCCAGACCTAAATTGGCATTTTTAAGAGCCTCAGCAAACTTGCTGGCAATAATGTTTGCCCCAAACTTATTGTAGTGGGAAAGATCCATTGTTCCGTCCGCTTTGATGTTTGCAAGTCCCTGCACAATTTGGAAGCCGTAGCTTTCATATAAGTCCTTGGTTATTTCATAAAAATCAAGATACTGACAGTTCATTTCCTCCGCAGTTTGCTCAACTGCCGTTATATATCCGTCGTTTTTGCCGTGGTGAGGAGTTATTTTGCCGTTTTCATCAAAAAATACTCTGCAAATGGAAGATACCAAAACAGGAGTTGCCCCCGTTTCCCTAATTCTTGTAACATATTGGCTTAAATACCACTTAAAAGAGCCTTCCGTATATGGATAATAGGTTTCCTTGTAGGGATAAGCCGTGCTCCCGTAGCAATCCAGCAAAACCTGCGGCGTAGGCACCTTTGTAGGCTGTAAATAAGGATAAATTCCGTTCTCATCAGGCTCGCCCAAGGGTACATAATACTCCATTTTGTAATTATCTTCTTCAAGTCCGTCATTTATACCAAACTGTATAAGTACAATATCTCCCTTGTGCGCTTCATTGCAAATTTCGTCCAATCTGCCCTGATTTATAAAGGAACGGGAGCTTCTGCCGCCCTCAGCCTTGTTTATAATTTCCACATCATCGGTAAAATAGTATGGGAGATACTCGCCCCAGCCGCCAATTGTATTGTCGTTGCCGTAAAATTTTGCGGAGCTGTCCCCGGCGATAAAAAGCCTTACAGCCGCTTCCTTTGTTTCGCCTGTTGTGTAAATGTTAAAGTAATCCAAAAGCAAACCGTACTGCTTGCCGTATGTGGCAAAAGCGGACGCACCTGTGCCGAAAGGCGCATTGTCATTAACCGTAAGGGTTGAAAGAGCCTTATCATCCCCCTCTAAAGCAAATGCCGCTGTTAAATTACCGCCGTTTTTAGTAAATGTTACCCTGCACCATGGATTGTTTTCCGCCGAGTTTTGCATAACATTGTTTGCCATGCTTTCTTCGTCCTGCGCAAGTATGGTTTCCGTGCCGTTTTCACATTTAATAATGTACCATCTGAGAGAGCTTGTGTTTCCACCTCTTGTAATTTTCAGCTTATAATAATTGTTTTCATCGGCATAATTAAAATAAAAGTCCTCGTAGCTGTCGCCGGAAAGACCGTCTACGGCAGGGTTAAATCTCATTCTCAAAACAGCGTTGTAGCTGCTGCCAAGCTCGCCATTAAAAACTACCCTGTCCTCTTTGCTGTTAACCTCGCTTGCGCCTGAAATACAGCCGTCAATAATTTCAAAATCACCGTCAGCGCTTACTGTCATATTGCTTCCAATGCTGTCAAAGCCTTCCTGCAAAATGTTCTTTCTGCTGCCCATAACCGTTTCTTCGGTAACAACGCTTTTGCCCTCGCCCTGTGTGCCGTAGCTTGTGGTACATTCGGGCAAAACTGTCATTTTAATTTTATAGCCTATGTCGCTTTTCTTAACAATATATGTATTAAAATCCACACCTCTGCCCTCTGTAAGCACAAATTCTTTATTTGAGGCAGGATCAATGCCTGTCCATCTTATAAGGCTTGTGTCCGTGGCGTCTTCGTCCAAATCCCCAAGGCTGTAGCTGCCCCTTACTCTTTCGCCGGGTTTTAAATATTTGTTGTTTTCAATATTAATATCCTTAACCGTTGGAGGAAGAGTTCTTGCAGAGGTAACGGTTACGTTGGCGCTGACGCTCATACCGTTTTCAAGGCTTGCGCTAACCTGTGCGCTGCCTTTGCCCTGTGCCTTTAAAGCGCCGTTTTTGTCCGCTTTTACAATGCTTTCATCACTGCTTGAATATGTTAAACTGCCTTTAGAGCCTAACGGAACAAGATATGTTTTTAAGGAAACGCTTTCACCCAAAGGCAGACTTATATCGTAGCTGCCGAGAGTTGCCATAGCCGCAGGACTGTTTACAACGTCTCCGAAGCTTGCCGGGTTCCACATATCATCTCCTCTTAAAATATTAAAGGGTTTAAAGTTTTCTGCCTGTTCCTTAGTTAAAATTTTTACAAAATCAGCTCTTTTGGATGTATCAGCCGCCGCTCTGTTTACGGTGTTGTTGTATTCCATAAACCTGACCTTGTTTGCCTGTGTTTTTTCGTTCCAGAGCTTAAAGCCGTCGGTATTCAGCTTAGAGGGCAGCTCGCTGTTCATAATAACCGTGTTGGAGCCGCTGTTTGGGTGGTCAGCGTCACACTGCCACGGTCTGCCCAAATAAATATCCTCGCTGTTTTCATCGGTATATTTTGAATCTACGGTAAAACGGCAGCCGTCAAAAACATAGCCTACATTGTAAAGAGTTGTGTTAGGCGCGGTAAAATATCCGCCGCCCTTTGCTCTGTAAGCCATATTTATATCGCAATTTTCAAAATAAGCAGTACCGTCACCGAAAATAAAGTCAACAGTACCCTCTATATAACAGTTTTTAAGATATGTTCTTGCAGGGTTGGCGCTTCCGCTGACATTTGCGCCTTGAGATGCGCCCTTTAAATAGAGAGTATCCTGCCTGCCTATAAAAGTACAGTCCTCAAGCACAACTCTGTCCGCATTGGAGCAAAAAGCCACTGCCTGACTGTACTCCTCCTCCTGTACCAAATTGTAGGAGTTTTGGAATGTTATATTTTTTGCCTTAAAGTCCTTTGCGTTTGCCGTAAGTGTGAATGATGCCGTTTTTTCCGTTCCGGCACGTTTTGAGGTGTCCGTATGTCCAACAGCCTTGTCGTAGGTTAAAACAACCTTGCCCTTTGGGTTTTCCGCCTCCATTGTAATATAAGGCAAATCCACGCTGATAAATTCCTCATAAGTACCTGCCCCGATTTCTATAATAACAGGACTGTCCTTTGAGGGAACATAATCTATGGATTGGAGCGCCTCGGTAACCGTGGCATAATTATAGCCGCCGCCCTTGCCTACCGTTATGGTATTGGGAGATGCCCCAAATGCACAAACACTTAAACTGCCTGCCCCCATAATTAAAGAAAGTAAACCGCACATAGTATTTTTAGCAGATTTCTTTATATTCAATTAAATTACCTCCCTAAAATTCAATAAATTTTATCTCAATTACAGCTTATAGGTAATTATACTATATTTTTTTAACTTTAACAAGATTTTTCTTATAAATTAAAACCATAAAAGAGCGGGTTTATACACAGGGCAATATAATAACATAAATCTTAAGGCTTGTACTTTTGCCCAAGGCGTCCTTTACGGTGTATGTAACGGTGCGTATGCCGTAATTTTGCAAGGGAAAGTCATTTCCCGTTACATACGGAGCAATAGGGTTTCCTGCCGTGTCCCTTGCCGTTATACCGCTGTTAATGATTTTATTTATGTCTTTTGAGGTTGTTTTTTCGGAAGAGTGTATAATATATATGCTTTTATCTGCGCTTATTGACGGAGCAAGGCTTTGCCAAGGGTTGTTTTCATCGGGGTCGGTAGGGTCCCATGTGGGGTAAGGGGCGGTTTCGCCTAAAAACAGAAAGTCGGGTTTACCTAAGGGGTCGTCCTCCTCAGAACCGTAGAAAAGCGTTACGGAGGTATTTAAAGGGCAGTTTTCAAATATCCACTGCGCATCCTTAGCCGTTAAGCGTATACAGCCTAAGGAGTCCGATGTTCCGAGAGCATTGTAGTCCGCCGTGTTAAGGTCGTTGGGGGATTTACTGTAATACGGCACGGAATGAAAAAGAATGTCCCCCGTTATACGGGTACAGTATTGACCAAACTCGTTGCCGAAAAGCACATGCCATCTGATTTGTTCGTTTGTTTTAAATGTGCCTGTGGGTGTATCGTTGCCTGCGGAGCATATCATGGCTTTTACGGGGGTATTATCCGCAGATGAGTAGACCGTTGTGCAGTTTGTTGAAAGATTGACCTTAATATAATATGGATTTGCGGAAAAAACGGCGGTACAAAGCCTAAATGTTAATATAATTGTAATTAAAACAAATAAAATCAGCTTTTTCATACTGCGCTCCTTAATACTTTATTTATCTATCGGTTTAAAATATAAACTTCCATATAAGCTTGGATTTTTTGTATTCGCCGATTAACCGGCGGTTTATTAATTATAACATATATCTGTACTAAAGGGTACCTCTAAAATAAAACCCCCGCGCCTTATTTTTTAGCAATGCAGGGGTTACTAAACGCTTGAATATGAGAGCTTGCAAAGACCGTTAGACGCAAAGCTGACTGTTTGACCGTCCGCAACTATAATATGATCCAAAAGCCTTACACCTATAGACTCCAAATAGCCTTTTATAAGCTCCGTTGTTTTAATATCCGTGCTTGAGGGCATAAGCGTTCCGCCGGGGTGGTTATGAGCAAGAATAACAAATTTTGCTTTATGCTTAACAACCTCCTCAATTATTGTTTTCATGGATATATTAACGGCATCAGCCAAATTGGACTCAAGCTCCACATCCGCAATGAGTACCTTATGAGCGTTAAGGCAAATGAGATGAAGAGCTTCGTCCAGGGAGTGACCTCCGCTGAAAATAGCTGCCGCAAATTTTTGAATGGCAGAGGCTCTGTCCAGCTTTTTGGGTATTAAATTGCTTTTTTGAATATAGTACTTAACAACATCGGAAATCATTGACAAATAAACTGCGGTAGACTCGGAAACCTTGCAGGTTTGAACTATAGTTTTCGGGTCGGCATTTAAGAGAGCAATCAATGAGCCGCCAAAGCACCTTAACATTCTGTGGGCAAGCTCGTTTGTATCCCGCCTGGGAACGGTATAAAAAAGCAGAAGCTCCAAAATTTCATGCTCTTCAAAGTTTTCCAAGCCCTCTTCCATATATCGTTTTCTTACCTTTTGCCTGTGCCCCTGATGGAGATTGCCGTCTTTAGCCATTTTCTTCCTCTTTTAATTCCTTTGTAAAGCCGCATTTTAGGTTGGAGCAGGCAATTTTTACGGTTTTGGTTCCTTTTTTAACCAGTGGCTCACCGCACACGGGGCAAAGCTCACCTGTTGGCATATTCCATGAAATAAAGTCACATTCCGGATTATTTTCACAGCCGTAAAAGCGTCTGCCTTTTTTGCTTTTTTTAATTAAAATATGACCTCCGCATTTTGGGCATATAACCCCCGCATCTTCATAATACGGCTTTGTGTTTCTGCATTCGGGAAAGCCGGGGCAGGCAAGGAACTTGCCGTATCTGCCAAATTTTATAACCATATTTCTGCCGCAAAGGTCGCACTTAATATCCGTTTCCTCGTCATGAATTGAAACCTGCGTTTGTTTTTCCATGGCTTGCTCCACAAGCTCGTTAAAGTGCGGATAAAAATCTCTCAAAATCTGTTTCCACGGGTATTTGCCCTCTTCCACCTCATCAAGGCGTTCCTCCATATTTGCGGTAAAATCCACATTAACTATATCCTTAAAGTTGTTTTTAATAACATCATTTACAACCTCCCCAAGCTCCGTGGGGTAAAAAAGCTTTTGCTCCTTTGTTACATAGTTGCGTGCCGTTAATATGCCGATTGTGGGGGCATAGGTTGAGGGGCGCCCCACGCCGATTTCCTCAAGGGTTTTAATAAGCAAAGCCTCGGAAAAACGGGCAGGGGGTTTTGTAAAGTGCTGCTCGGGCAGAAATGCCGAAAGGGTTAATGCTTCGCCCTTTTCGCAGTTGGGAAACTCATCATCGGCACGTTTGTCCTCATTCTTTTTATATACAAGCAAATAGCCGTCGAAGGAAAGAGCCGAACCGCTTACGGTAAACATATAGCTGCCGTTTTTAATGTGTACGGAAAAGGTGTTGTACAGTGCGGATGGAAGCCGGCTTGAAATAAATCTTTCCCATATAAGCTTATAGAGCTTGTACTGGTCGTTTGAAAGGCTTTCCTTAATACTTGCGGGAGTACGGCTTGCCGATGTGGGGCGGATTGCCTCGTGAGCGTCCTGCGCGCCTGCTCTTGTTTTGAACTCATGCCTTTCCGATATATACTTTTCTCCGAAATTGTTTAAAATATAGTCCTTTGCCTCCGCATCGGCCTCATCCGCAATACGAACGGAATCCGTACGGATATAGGAAACAAGACCTACCGTACCCTCGCCCTTAACGTCAACTCCCTCGTAAAGCTGCTGCGCTATACGCATTGTTTTTTGAGATGTAAAGTTTAAAAGCCTGGACGCCTCCTGCTGGAGGGTGCTTGTGGTAAAGGGCGGATGGGGTTTCTGGGTTCGTGCGCCTTTTTTTACATCCGCAACCGTAAAGGCTGAGCTTTTAAGCTCGTCAAGTATTTTATCTGTTTGCTCCTTATTTTCTATTATAATATTTTCGCCATTCTTTTTGGAGAGCTTTGCGGTAATTATGCTGCCGCTTTTGGTTTTAAGCCCGGCGTTTACAGTCCAGTATTCATTGGGAATAAAATCTTCAATCTCTCTGTTTCTGTCGCATATAAGCTTTAGCGCAACGGACTGAACCCTGCCTGCGCTTAAACCCTTTTTAACCTTCTTCCAAAGAAGAGGACTTATTTTGTAGCCTACAATTCTGTCCAGGCTTCTTCGTGCCTGCTGAGCGTCCACAAGATCCATATCAATTTCTCTTGCCTGTTTAATTGACGCTTTAACGGCGCTTTTTGTAATTTCGTTAAAGGTAATGCGGTGTATGTTTTTGGCGTCCTTATCAAGCTTCAGGGCATACATAAGATGCCAGCTTATTGCCTCTCCCTCACGGTCGGGGTCGGTTGCAAGATATATGTTTTCCGCGGTTTTTACCTCTCTCCTGAGCTTTGCCAAAATTTCGCCCTTTCCTCTTATGGTAATATATTTAGGCTCAAAGTCATTATCCACATCAATACCCAGCTCGCTTTTGGGCAAATCTCTCACATGACCCATTGTTGCCTCAATTTTATAATTTTTGCCTAAAAATTTTTTTAATGTTTTAGCTTTTGCAGGTGACTCTACAATAACTAAATTTGTTTTTGAAGCCAATATAATTGTCCTCCTTTAGAGTGTGACATATTTTGAACCGGGCAGCTTTGTTATTAAGCCGCTCATTTCCATTGCAAGCAGTATAAGCTGAACCTCGGAAATATCAAACCCTGTTTTTAAAATGATTTCATCCGGAGTGGAAACCCCCGAATTTATACAATCATAAACCAATTTTTCATTTATTGCAAGGGATTTTTTATTATCCTCTGTAATTTTAATAATTTTTTCTTCAATTCCGATGGAGCTGTAGGCGTCTTCCGCTTTTGTTAAAGGCGCGGCGCCCTGCTTTAATAAATTGTTTGTGCCTGCGCTTGCTTTGGAGGTAATATTGCCGGGAACGGCAAAAACCTCTCTGCCGCTGTCTATGGCAAGTCCTGCCGTTATTAGAGAGCCGCCTTTTTCAGCGGCCTCCGCAACAATAAGCGTCATTGAAAGACCTGCTATTATACGGTTGCGGTATGGAAAATTTTGTGCGGCGGCTGCTTGGTTAATTGTATATTCCGACACTATACAGCCGTTTTTCAAAATTTGCTCCATTAAAAATTTGTTGGATTTGGGATAGCACACATTTACGCCGCATCCCAAAACGGCAATTGTTTTGCCGCCTGCTTTAATTGCGCCCCGGTGAGAGGCGCTGTCTATACCCTCTGCCATACCGCTTATTACAACAGTATCCTTTTCGGCAAAACTATATGCAAGCTTTTCCGCCACGGCCATTCCGTACGGGGTTGCGTGGCGTGTGCCTACCATACTTACGGTTCTGGGGTGTTTAAGCAGGGTTTTATCCCCTTTAACGTAAAGGCCCAAGGGGGCGTCGTAAACCTCTCTTAAAATATTTGGGTAAATGTCATCTTTTTTTATTATATAATCTGTTCCCGAAGAATAAACCGCTTCCGCATATTTTTTTAATTTATTTTCGTTTCTGCTTACGGAAAGCTCAGCCTTGTTTTTATCCGTTAAAAAATCCGTTTTGTCAAGGCTTTTCGGAGACGCCTTATAAATTGCCTCCGCACTGCCGAATTTCAGCAAAAGAGCGTCTTTCTTTTTTCTGCTTATGCCGTTTAAGGCGGAAAGCCACATTATATATTCTTTTTCCGTCAACATTTTTAATTACCTGTTTCTGTCTAAATTTCGGAGAGAAAACGCTTCGGCTATATGCTTTGCGTTTATTTCCTCCGATGAGTCCAAATCCGCTATTGTTCTTGCAAGCTTCAGTATTTTATGGTAAGAACGCGCGCTGAAGTTAAGCCTTGAAAAAGCCGTTTCCAACAGATTTTGCTCTGCCATTCCAAGGCGGCACCAACGGCTTATGGCGGAGGCGGTGAGCTGAGAGTTATAGTTGAAAGGCTCGTTTTTATATCTTTCCTGCTGAATGAGCATGGCATTTGCGACCTTTTGTTTAAGAGCCGCAGAGGATTCCCCTTCCTTAACTGCGGACATTTCCTTATATTCCACTGCCGCCGCCTCTGTTTGAATATCTATTCTGTCCATAAGTGGCCCCGATATTTTGTTCATATAGCGGTTTATCTGGTGCTGAGAGCAGGTGCATTTATCGGAGTAGCCGTAATAGCCGCAGGGGCATGGGTTCATTGATGCCACAAGCATTACGTTGGCAGGGTAGGTTACTGAGCCGCTGACTCTTGAAATGGTTATGCTTTCGTCCTCAAGGGGTTGACGCAGTTCGTCCAGCACATAGCGAGAAAACTCGGGAAATTCGTCCAAAAACAAAACGCCGTTGTGGGCAAGGCTGACTTCCCCGGGGCGTAGAGCCGTTCCGCCGCCTACCATTGCCGCATTGGAAATTGTGTGGTGGGGCGAGCGGAAGGGCCTTGCGGATATAAGTGCGTTTTTATCCTTTATAAGACCTGCCACGGAGTATATTTTTGTAACCTCTATGCTTTCATCAAATGTCATATTCGGCAAAATTGTGGGTAAACGCTTTGCCATCATTGTTTTGCCCGAGCCGGGAGGGCCGCACATTAGTATATTGTGCATACCTGCGGCGGCAATAAGCATGGCGCGCTTAACATTTTCCTGCCCCTTAACATCCGCATAGTCAAGAACGGAGCTGCCTGTTTCGTTAAAATCCGGAGCAGACGCCTTGTGCGAAGCTATAGGTATCTTTCCGTTTATATAGCCGCAGCATTCCTTTAGGGTACGCACGGGAATTACGTTTAAACCTTTAACAAGAGCCGCCTCGTTGCGGTTTTCGTAGGGTACAACAAAGCAGTCGAAGCCTTGTTCCTTTGCGTAAGCCGCCATAGGCAGTATGCCGTCGGTACGCATAATGCTGCCGTCTAAAGAAAGCTCCCCCGTAAACATTGTGTTTTCCAAAATTGCTCTGTTTATTTTGTTATCTGCCGCCAAAATTGCGAGGGCGATTGGCAAATCGTAAGATGTTCCGCCCTTTTTTAAACCAGACGGAGCCAAGTTTACAAGTATTTTTTTGTCGTAGGGGAATTTAATGTCGGAATTGCTTATGGCAATTCTTACACGTTCCTTAGACTCCTTAATTGCGGAGTCGGGCAAGCCTACCAAATCAAATGAAGGAAAGCCTTTTCTTATATCCGTTTCCACACTGACGGTAAAACCGCTAAGACCTCTTATGCCGCAGCTTTTTACACATACTATCATATAATACCTTCTTTTTCCAAAAAATGAGTTCTATATATGGAATAGTATCATTATATCGGAAAAAATGCAAGAAAATTTTTTTGCTTTTTTATTTAAACGGGAAAAAATTGAAACTTAAAGGTTTTTGTTAAAACATCGATTATATATAAATAAGGAATTATTCAGTATTTTCTTAACAATAATTATGCCGTATTGAGTATGAGGGCCTGTTTATGTCGGCATAAGTTACAAAAAGATTTGCTAAAATGAATAAAAATAGTAAAAATTGCTTGAAAGAAATTTAAAAAGTGGTATAATTATTGTAAAGAGGCGGAATGTCTCTAATATATAATATTTAATGAAGGGAGTTTGTTAGAAATGGCTTTTTTAGAAAAAATTAAAGAAAGAGCAAGGGCAGACAAGAAAACAATTGTTCTGCCTGAATCTATGGACAAGAGAACCTTTGCGGCTGCCGAGCAGATTTTAAAAGAGGGACTTGCGAACCTTGTTATTATAGGCACACCTGAGGAGATTGAAGAAAACAGCAAGGGCTACGACATAAGCGGAGCAACTATTGTTGACCCGTTTAACGACCCGAACAAGCAGAAGTATATTGACAAATTTGTTGAATTAAGAGGCAAAAAGGGTGTTACGGCGGAAATTGCCAAGGAGCAGATGGAAAAGGACTATATGTATTATGCCTGCCTTATGTGCAAGTGCGGAGATGCTGACGGCGCTGTTTCAGGCGCGTGCCACTCTACAGGCAACACTATAAGACCCGCTCTTCAGCTTTTAAAAACAAAGCCGGGCATAAGCAGCGTTTCCGGTTACTTTTTAATGGAAGTGCCTAACTGCGATTTGGGAGAAAACGGTCTTTTTGTATTTGCGGACTGTGCCGTTAATACGGACTTTGACTCTCCAAAGCTTGCTGAAATTGCTCAGCTCAGTGCGGAATCCTTTAAGATGCTTGTCGGCAAAGAGCCAAAGGTTGCAATGCTTTCCTACTCATCTAAGGGCAGCGCAAAGCATGACGATGTTACAAAGGTTGCGGAGGCTGTTAAAATTGTTAAGGAAAAATGCCCCGATTTAGCTGTAGACGGCGAGCTTCAGCTTGATGCGGCGCTTGTTGAAAGTGTTGGGCAAAGCAAGGCGCCCGGCAGTCCTGTTGCAGGCAAGGCAAACACGCTTGTTTTCCCGAGTCTTGAAGCAGGCAACATTGGCTACAAGCTTGTTCAAAGGCTTGCAAAGGCAGAGGCTTACGGGCCTGTTTTACAGGGTCTTTCAATGCCTGTTAATGACCTTTCAAGAGGCTGCTTTGCAGAGGATATTGTCGGTGTTGTTGCAATTACGGCAGTTCAGGCTCAGCTTAACTGATTTACCGTTGGTTACGGATATTATTACATAAGGAGAATATTTTAATTATGAAGATTTTAGTTTTAAACTGCGGAAGCTCTTCACTTAAATATCAGCTTATTGATATGGATACAAATGATGTGCTTGCCAAGGGACTTTGCGAAAGAATAGGCATAGACGGCAGACTTAAACACGAGGGAAAGGGCGAGGAATTTATAAGCGAAGATCCGTTGCCCGACCATAATGCGGCGGTTAAGGCTGTTATGGACGCTTTGTTGGATTGCAAGCACGGCGTTATTGGGGATATTTCCGAAATTGGCGGTGTAGGGCACAGAGTAGTACACGGCGGCGAAAGTTTTGCCGAAAGTGTTATAATTACTCCCGAGGTTAAGGCGGCAATTCAGGATTGCAGCAAACTTGCGCCTTTGCACAATCCCGCAAACCTTATTGGTATAGATGCCTGCGAAAAACTTATGCCGGGTGTTCCTCAGGTGGCTGTTTTTGATACCTCTTTCCATCAAACAATGCCCGAAAAGGCTTATATGTATGCTCTTCCTTACGAATTATACGAAAAGCATAAAATCAGAAAATACGGTTTTCACGGAACAAGCCACAAGTTTGTTACACAAAAATGCGCCGAGCTTATGGGCAAAAAGCAGGAAGAGATTAGCATAATTACCTGTCATTTGGGCAACGGCGGCTCTCTTGCGGCTGTTAAAAACGGCAAGTGTGTAGATACCACAATGGGCCTTACTCCTCTTGCAGGTATTATTATGGGAACACGCTGCGGCGATATTGACCCTGCTATTGTAAACTTCCTTATGGAAGCAGAGGGCATTAGCGGCAAGGAAGTAGACAACATTATGAACAAGCAGTCAGGTGTTTTGGGTCTTTCGGGAGTATCCTCCGACTTTAGAGATTTAGATGCGGCGGCTGCCGAAGGAAACAAGAGGGCGCAGATAGCTTTGGACGCTTTCCATTACAGAGTTGCCAAGTTTATAGGCGAGTACCTTGTTGCTCTTAACGGAGCAGACGCTATTGTGTTTACGGCAGGCTTGGGAGAAAACTCAGGCTCCAGCAGAAAGGCAATATGCGATTACCTTACATTTTTAGGTGTAGAGCTTGACCCCGTTAAGAACGGCGAAAGAGGCAAGGCTCAGTTAATTTCCACGGAAAAATCACCTATTAAGGTATATGTAATTCCTACAAACGAAGAGCTTATGATAGCTCTTGACACAAACAGACTTATTAACGGATAATAATTTTTTATAATACAAAGCCTCCGGTAATTACCCAAAATCGGAGGCTTTAATTTATGCAATTA
>CAYMAA010000021.1:0-16698 GCA_964388305.1 uncultured Lachnospiraceae bacterium
TAAGGCATAGGATTTTGATTCCTACATTCGCAGGTTCGAATCCTGCTAGCCCTGCTTGTTTTACATTTTCTGTTTGATAATGTAATTTAATAATATTGGGCTATCGCCAAGCGGTAAGGCAACGGATTCTGATTCCGTCATTCGCAGGTTCGAATCCTGCTAGCCTAGTTTTTTAAGCATAGAGAGGGTTTAAATCCTCTCTTTTTTTAGTAACCGCTTATTAATTAGTCCTTCACATCTTTCGGATAAAATTTGCTTTGGCGAATTAATCAGTGTTTCCTCAATAAAATCGTATTTATTCTAATAAAATCATAAATAAATTTTAATCATATTTATATTGAATATTCATTTCCTGTTTGATACAATAAAACCATAAACAAAGCAAAAGGATGTGAAAAAATGCTTTTCGGAGTTGGCACAGATATTGTTAAAATAAGCAGAATTGAAAGGGCGAAGCCTGCTTTTTTGAGATTTGCCTTTACCGAAAGTGAGCTTGAGCTTTTAGGAAGTTCTTCCCAGAGCCTTGCAGGGAATTTTGCCGCCAAAGAGGCAGTAGCAAAGGCTTTTGGCACAGGGTTTAGGCAGTTTTCGCTGAAGGACATAGAAATTTTACGGGAAAAAAGCGGAAAGCCAACAGTAAACTTATACAATAAAGCGGCAGAGTTTTCTCACTTAAAAATTGAAGTTTCAATATCACACGAAAAAAAATATGCGGTAGCCTATGCCGTTGCAGAGGAGGTGACAGAAAATGATTGTAATGACGAACAGTCAAATGAAAGAGGCAGAAAAAACGGGAATGGAGGCACTGGGCGTATCTTCGCTTATCCTTATGGAAAACGCCGCTTTTAATGTGGTAAACCATATTGCCAAGCGCTATCCAAAGAACATAAAAATAACCGTTCTTTGCGGCAAAGGCAACAACGGCGGCGACGGCTTTGCCATAGCGAGAGGATTGTTTGCAAGGGGGTACTCCGCCGCCATAGTTCCGTGGGGAGATTTTTCAAAGGCAACTCCTGACTGCAAAACAAACCTAAACTCAGCCAAAGCAATGAACATACCTTTTACGGACGATTATATTTCCGCCATAAAGTCCGCAGACATTGTTGTGGACGCTCTTATAGGCACAGGTCTTTCAAGTCCCATGCGGCAGGGACTTGCCGAATTGTGCAAAGCCGTAAATGAATATTCAAAATACACAATATCCGCAGACTGCCCAACAGGGATTAATTCGGACACGGGAGAAGTGTATGAAAATGCTGTAAAAGCAGATTTGACATATACATTTCACGCACCAAAGGCAGGACTTTTGCTTTACCCTGCAAAAGACCTTACAGGCAAGCTGAGGGTGGGGTCTATCGGCATACCTGTGACCCCTGTAAAAGGCTCTGTGGAGCTTTCTGTGATGACAAAGGAAGATGCGGCAGGGATTATACCCAAAAGAGTTTCCTCTTCAAACAAAGGCACTTACGGCAGGGTGGCGGCATTTTCAGGCAGCGGACTTATGAGCGGTGCGGCAGTATTAAACCTAAGCGCCGCATACAGGGCAGGCGCAGGGCTTGTTTGCGGAGTATGCACGGAAACAGTTGCAAGGGTTATACAAAATTCACTTACGGAGGCGGTTGTAAAAATTGCCGAAGATGAAAAGGGGTATTTGACACCTGCGGCATACAAAGCGGCACAGCCGTTTTTAACAAAATCCGCCGTTGTGCTTGCAGGCTCGGGTTTGGGCGTAACCCCATCTACAAAGGCTCTTGTGCAAACGCTTATTAACAACGTTTCATCAAGCCTTATATTAGATGCCGACGCTTTAAACTGCATTGCGGACAATCCTCAAACACTTGCAAAATCAAATGCCGACATTATAATAACACCTCATGTGGGGGAAATGAGCCGTCTTACAGGAAAAACAACAGGGCAGATAAAAGCAGACCCTATAAATACGGCGGTTTCATTTTCGCAAAAATATAATGTAACAACTGTTTTGAAGGACGCTGTTACAATAATAGCCTCCCCGGAGGGAAAGGCGGCAATAAACACAACAGGCACACCTGCCATGTCCAAAGGCGGTACGGGTGATGTGCTTGCAGGTACTATAGCCGCACTATCGGCTCAAAAACTATCTGCCTTTGAAGCGGCGGTTTTAGGGGCATATATAACAGGCAAGGCAGGAGAGGCAGCCGCAAAAAAGCACGGCTTGCACGGAACACTGGCAAGGGAGATATGTAAACAAATTCCAAAAATTATGGCTAAGACCAAATAACCCTGCAAATAAAAACACTGGCTAAAACTCCCGCAAAATTGGCGAACAACGCCCCTGCAAGGGTATATCTTGTTTTTGTGATTTTAACGCTCATAAAATAAACACTCATAGTGTAAAAAACCGTTTCGGTGCAGCTCATCATTACGGAAACAAGCCGACCAATATAGCTGTCGGGGCCATATTGCTTAAAAAGATCCAGCAATATGCCTGTTGATGCGGAGGAGGAAACAAGGCGCATAAATGTTAAAGGCACAAGCTCCGATGGATAGTGCATAGCATTTGTAACGGGTGAAATAATATTACTGAATATATCCAGCAGTCCCGAGCTTCGCAAAATGCCTACAGCCATCATAAGTCCCACAAGAGTCGGCATAATATCCGCCGCACATTTTACACCGTCAACGGCTCCCTCTATAAAAGCATCGTACACGTTGACCCTGTTTAAAAGTCCGTGGCATATTATTAACAAAAACACAACAGGCAGCATAAAGTTGGATATGGTAATTAATATCTGCATTTTCTATACCTCAGCTCTATAATTTTAATAATTGCGATGCCTGCAACGGTTGAAACAAATGTAGCAAAAAGCCCCGGCCCTATTATTTCCGACGGGTTTGCTGAGCCGTATTGACTTCTGTAGGCAATAATATTTATTGAAACAAGCTGCAATGAGGACATATTAAAAACCATAAACATACACATTGCTCTGCTGGCTCGCTCCTTGTTGGGATTTAATTTTTGCATTTCTTTCATTGCAAGAAGTCCGGCAGGTGTAGCCGCCCAGCCAAGACCCAATATGTTTGCAATAACATTTGCGGCAATGTGTTTCATAGCCTTGTGCTCGGGAGGAATATCCGGAAACAAAAATTTCAGCAGTGGTTTGAGTCTTTCCGCCATACTGTCCATAAGACCGCTGCGCTCACCTATTTTCATAAGTCCGCACCACATGGAAAGTACTCCCACCATTATAATTACGGTGTTTACAGCCTCCTTGGCAGAGTCTACCGCACCATTGGTAACAGCCTCCATATTGCCTGTAAATGCTGCTGCCAAAACTCCCACAACAATCATACCTGCCCATAAATAGTTAAGCATAAATAAAACCCCCTTTTTATAAATATATTTTAGTATGGAGTTTATATATGACTTATATATTTTCCATTATTTTACAAGTATTACAAATTTGCTTTTCCTGGTTTTTACAATTTTTACAAAAATTCATTTTTTTGCCATAGTCTATTGACAAGATTTTCCAAAAGATGTAGAATAAGTATTAAACAAAAAGCAAATTACAGTAACTTTAGTAAAATGAAAGGCGGTTATTTTTATGAAACCTACAGGTATTGTAAGAAACGTTGATGAACTTGGGAGAATTGTAATTCCCAAAGAGCTGAGAAAAACTCTTAATATTTCAGTAAGATCTCCTATGGAAATATTTACTGATGACGGAAACATTGTTTTGAGGAAATATGAACCTGCGGATTTGTTTACAGGGGAAATGACGGATCTTGTGGACTACTGCGGAAAAAAGGTTTCCAAAAATTCTATTCGTAAGCTTTGCGAAATTGCAAACATTAAAATTGTTGAGTAAAGGAGTGATTTTTTAATGAAAGAAGAAAGAATGTTTATACTGAAAATGCTTAAGGACGGCGACATATCTTCCGATGAGGCCTGCAAGCTGATTGCGGCATTAAAATCATCTGAAACGGATATTACGGGAAAGCTGACGGACTGCTTGAATACCGTTAAGGATAATGTTAAAAAGCTTGCTAAAAAGGCTGAGCCTTCGGTAAAAAAATGCACCTCGGCTGCGGCTGATGTTATTGATGATGTTAAAGCAAACATCAAAAACAGAAAGCCATCTCAGCCAAATGACGAGGTAATTATTGTAGACGAAACAACAGAAGATGCGGCAGACGCCAATGACGAAGAAAATAAGACAGAATAACAAGAGGTTTTTATAATGAATGACGAATTTGAAAACGAAGAAATTAACGATGCGGAAAGTAATTCTCAAGGCTCGGGTAAAAACCGTCTGCTGAAAGAAGTTTTCAGCTGGGTTAAGACTATTTTGCTTGCACTTATTTTTGCACTGCTTATTACTCAATTTGTAATTGTAAATGCTAAAGTGCCTACAGGGTCTATGATAGACACAATTAACCAGAATGACAGGCTTATTGCGTCAAGGCTTTCGTATATTATAAATGACCCTCAAAGATATGACATTGTTGTTTTCAGATACCCCGATGATGAGGATACGCTGTTTATTAAAAGGATTATAGGCTTGCCCGGAGAAACGATAGACATTAAGGACGGAAAGGTTTACGTGAACAATTCGGAAACACCTTTAAATGACTCTTTTATATTAGAGCCTATGATGGATAACCCCAATGTCCCCACACATTACGAAGTGCCCGAAGGCTGCTATTTTATGCTGGGGGATAACCGCAATGACTCAAAAGATTCTCGTTTTTGGGTAAATAAATATGTTGCTAAGGATAAAATTCTGGGTAAGGCAATATTCAAATATTATTCGGGAGAGGATCATTTTCCGCAGTTTAAGCTTTTTGAAAAGGTAGAAGAGTAACGGACTTATAAGAAATACAACGGATTTATAAGAATTGCCCGCCGTTTCATACGGATTGAAAATCCGTATGAAACGGCGTCCCGTGGGGGCGGCAGGGCGGTCAAAATGGCACCGCAGGTGCCATTTTGACCGCCCTGCCGCCGCAAGCCTTAGTGAGTGGTTATAACGCAGTTTTATACAAAATTTTTATAATGCTTAAAATGTTAAAAGGCAGTCCTTTGATTTTAGGACTGCCTTTTGTGTCTTATTGATACTTTTAAAGCGTCGCAGACTTATAATCCGCAGGCGGAATTTACTTCCGCCAAGGTAAAAGGCGGGTTTCAAGGCTTTTAAGCCGCAGGAACAAGCCTTTTATTCCTTTTTTTCAACCTCGAAAAAGTCAAAACAGACTTTTTCGATACACTGTATTTTAGGAGTTGCCGGTTAATTAGTCTTTTGAAATTTGCTTCAGCTAATTAATCGGCGTTCCCTTAATTTGTTTGTTTTCTTACAATTCTGTGCTTTTGAGGAAAAACAGTAATATCTCTTACAACATCTTCCGCTTGTACCGCAAGCCTTACACACCTTGCAATTTCTGTGGGATCAATGGCGAAGTCGTTTCCGAAGGCAGGTTCAAAGTCCGTTCGCTCATAAAAATCCGTTCTTGTCATTTCAGGGTGAACTGTACAGACCTTAACTCCCCATTTTCTTGCTTCATCAAAAATACTGTTGCTAAAATGGGTTATTGCTGCCTTGCTTGCACCGTAAGCTGCTCCGTGAGGAGAAGCTTTTTTAGCCTCCGCAGAGGATATATTTATAATTCTGCCGCAGCTTGCTTTAAGCTCTCTCAGCAAAAGACTCGTTATTATAAGGGGCGCTTCCACATTCACAGCTATCATTTCGTGAATTTTATCGGGACTTATTTCTTCATGAAGTCCAAAATAGCCTACACCTGCACAGTTTACCAAAAGCTCTATACCGTTTTTCCTTATTTCCTTAACAGTCTTTATAAGCTGAACTCTGTCGGTTAAATCCAATTTTACGGCCTTAAAACAATCGGTAAAGTGAATTTTTTCAAAGTTTCTCCCCGCACCGTAAACAAAATATCCGTTATCAATCAATACTTTGCAAATCTCTCTTCCTATACCCGATGTTGCTCCTGTTACAAGGGCATTCTTTATTCTGTTTGCCATAATTATTGCTGAACAACATAGTTGGGATTGTATTTGTAAAGAGTATAGTCAATATCGTTTACCATTTCCGCCCAGCTTATAACACCGTCCTGGTCAAAATATGGCATATCGCCCGTAAGCTCAGCCGAGTGTATTTTTTTAACCTCCCCAACAGGCTGACCGCCGCCGTCCAAATGGCAATAATTAACAACTTCTTTACTGTCCTCCCACATAACAACAATATCGTTATCCGCCAGCTTTTTGATTTTAACATTTTCAATGCCGGAGTCCTCTGCAAGGTTTATTGTTGAAGGCACTATATCTCCTATTTGCCCCTTATCTATATAGCTTATTAAAAGCTTGTCCGCTGTACCGTTATCAATGACTGTTCTCACTCTTTCAACGGAAACAACGCAGCCTTCTCCAACTTCAAGTCCAAATAAATCCACATCTTCATTTTTAGCTGATTTTCTTAAATATGTTGCCGGCTCATAGGCGGATAAATTTGTATCAACCAATGGCGCAACGGAATGGTTGCCCAAGCTTTCGTTATCTGTAGGGTCTATATAAAACAGACCTATACCGTCATTGGAATTAACGGCAAAATAAAACTTTTCATCATCTGCGGCGGAAAAGTTTTGTTTAACCTCACTCCTGACGCCTTCGTTTCTGCTTAAAGCAATGCCGCCGACACTTGTAATATACTTCATAGAGGTTGCATCATAAACGTAGCTTCTGTTATTCTTATAAAAATTATTTTCGTATTTATATTCCGTAACAACATCATTTATAAATAAATAGTTGCCGTCCACCTTAATATTTGCCGTGCCGCCATTTAAAAATATATCCTTTGCAAAAATTTGACCGCCTTTGACTGTTGTGGTGCTCATTTTATTAAAGCTTGAATTAAATTTTAAAAGCTTGTAAACAGTTCTGGAGCTTGAGCAGCTTTCATTATCTGTTCCCATAAGTATATAATGGCAGCTTCCGTCAAAATAATATCCGCCAAACTTCTTTTCAACAATGTTTATCTTTTTGGTTAAAACGGGATTATTTTTGGTATCATAAACATAGGCATAAACAGCGTCCGAAACACTTACAATGCCATAATTTCCGTTTTTATATGTAAATGTATATGTGTGTCCTCCGTCTTCTTCCATTGCTCCCTTTTGAGGAAGGGCGGCGTGCCTTACACTCAGTTCACTGCCAAAAACATTTACGGTAAAAATTAAACTCAAAGCCAATGCCGATAGTAATTTTTTCATAATTAATAAACCCTCCTTGATTAATTTATTTTTTTTAATATTTTATAACCGTCTGTAATATACAGCGTATCGTTCGTATTTCAATTATAACATAATTTTTTTTGGCTGTCACTTAAATTATTGGTTTTAACAAATAAAATTTTAGAAAAATTTTATTTTTGCCCACCGCCTTGCACGGCTTTAAGCCGTGCAAGGCGGTGTCCTGCTGCTGCAAGCCTTAGTGAGTGGTTACAACACAGGTATTATGCAAATTTTTTGCCTCAAAACTGTATTAGTACAATTTGTGTGGATGCTTGTTTTTTTTAATTAAATATATATAATAAAACCTATATAAAGCGTCGCAGACTTAAAATCCCGCAGGCGGAATTTATTCCGCCAAGGCAAAAGGCGGGTTTCAAGGCTTTTAAGCCGCAGAAACAAGCCTTTTATTCCATTTTATAATCTTGAAAAAGTCTTAATGGACTTTTTCAACATAAAGTATATACCGAATTTTGGAGGAGATACAATGAACACACCTTTTGTTTTAACACCCGGACCAACATACATAAGCGAAACGGTACGCCGTGAAATGAGCAGAGAGCTTACAAACCCCGATATCGACCTGCAATTTTATGATTTTTACAAAAACCTGTGCAAAAAGCTTCAAAAAATAATGCACACGAAAAATGAAGTTTTAATACTATGCGGAGAAGGAATTTTAGGCTTGGAAGCCGCCTGCTGTTCCCTTACGGAAGAAAATGACAGAGTACTGATTATAGATAACGGCATTTTCGGAGCAGGCTTTAAGGATTTTGTTGAAATGTACGGTGGAAAAGCCGTTATGTACAGTGCAGATTACGACAAAGCAATTGACGTGGAAAAACTAAGGGCATTTTTGGAAAAAGACAGTAATTTTAAATATGCAACGGTAGTACACTGCGAAACTCCAAGCGGTATAACAAACCCTGTAAACAAAATATGTCCGCTACTTAAAGAATACGGAATTATGACCGTTACGGACAGTGTTTCGGGCATAGGCGGCGAAGAGCTGCTTACAGATGAGTGGGATATGGATATTGTACTTGGCGGCAGTCAAAAATGTCTTTCCGCCCCTGTGGGTTTAACATTTTTAAGCATAAGTCCCAAAGCAAAAGCCGCAATTTTAAACAGAAAAACCCCTATAAAGAGCTTTTATTGCAATTTAGCCGCATTTGAGGGTTGGTATGAAAAAAAGTGGTTTCCCTATACCATGCCAATACACCTTATTTACGCATTAGACAAAGCGGCAGACAGGCTTCTTGAACAAAACAGTGTTAAGAAACACGCTCTTATATCTGAGGCTGTAAGATATGCAGTTGTGGAAAGCGGTTTAGAGCTATACCCCAAAAACGGATTTTCAAATACACTTACGGCAGTTAATGTTCCCGACTGTGTTAAATTTGAGGACATACAAAAGGGAATGCTTGAGAAATACAACATATTAACAGGCAGCTCCTTCGGATATTTACTTAACAAGGTTATAAGAATTGGTCATATGGGAGAAAACTGCAACGAAGAATATATGTATTTATACCTTAAAGCATTGGAAGAAGTTTTAACGGATTTGGGTGTAAGCCTGAAAAGCAGTTTATCAGTAAATTTTGCAAAAAAATTATATGAGGAGAAACAGGAATGAAAGAAATTAATACTAAAAAAATGGTTTTAACGGCAATAATGACAGCGCTTGTTTTTGTTGGCTCACGCATTGGCATACATACCCCCTCCGTAACAGGAGGCGGATATGTTCATTTAGGCACAGCATTTATGTTTGCCGCAGCTTTTTTACTGGGAAAGAAGTCCGGCGCATTTGCAGGCGGAATAGGTATGGGACTTTTTGATTTGCTTTCGGAATATTCCGCATGGGCGCCTTTTACGTTTATAATAAGTCTGGCAATGGGTTATTTTGCAGGCGAAATTGCATATTATGACGGCAAAATAAGCTACGGCAAAATGATTTTTGCCATAGCAGTCTGCACAATTATAAAGGTGGCAGGCTATTATGCCACGGAGGCTTTTGTACTTGGAAACAACCTTATTGCACCGCTCACATCTATCCCCGGAAACATTACACAAATGGTATTGGGAGGGGTAGTTGGCATATTGCTTACGGTAGTAATTGTTCAAAGAAAAATTAAAACCACATAAAGCTTCTAAGCTATTCCGGCTTATAGCCATTATTAATAAGAGTGTTAAGGGCAAGTGCAAATTTTTCCTTTTTAACCAAAACATAGTCCGTATTGTAGGTGGAAACAACAAAAACGGCAATATTTTCATTTGCTAAAATATTTGTAATTTCCGCAAGAATACCTATAAGTGAAAAATCCAAAATACCCTGTATTCTGAATGCTTTCCAGCCGTCGCTTCTTTCCGTTGTGTTGGCAGGAACATAATCAGTCGGGCATACAAGTGAATTTTCCTCATCTGTTTTGCCTGCAAAAAACATATTTTCTTTATTTATTAAGGAATAGTCCTCGACCTTGCATACTGAAAACTCTTCTTCCATAACCTTAATATTCATAGTACCCTCCAAAAATAAATCCCCTGTTAAGCCTTACACATTACAGGGGATTTTTGATGATTCTTTGTCATTAATATGTTACTTTCCGCTGCTTCCCAAACGCCCCTCGCCACGCTGTGAGGGTATTTTTTTCAGCTCCTCGGCAGTAATTTCCTTTCTTTCAAGCTCATTATGCACATGGTGAATTACACCCTGAAAAAGCGCCTTGGAATAAGGATAAACAATACAGACCTTTTGTATTAAATCCGCTGCGGATTTTGGCAGTTCGTCCAAATTAAGCTTGGAAATTATTACAGGTTTATTGTTTGTATTGGTAGTTGCCAAAAACCACTCGCCCCTATAGCTGGAGTCTATAACACCTGCGGAATATTTAATGCCCTTGCTTCCGCTTGAACCACGCTCTTCAATTTGAATGTAATAATCCTCGGGTATGGCAGAGGCTATTCCCGTTGGAACCAGAACGGTTTCTCCGGGATTAATAAGCATATAGTCCTCTTCAAAGCAGGGATAAATATCCAGTCCTGCATTATAAACTTCTTTATCGGGAATTTTTGCTCCCTCTTTCAGCCTTGCAAAATAAACAGTCATAGTATAAGTCCTTTCAAAAATACACATTTAGTCGCAGTGTAAAATCACTTTACCCTCGGCAATACTTTTTGCCGCATCAATAACCCTTTGATTGGAAGACCCCCTCCATTTGAGAGTATTGTCGTTAAGCTCACGCACAAACTTTCCGTCCACAAGCACGTCTACAAGCCTTATAACGTCAAGATCCTTAATGTCCTCCCATAGATACCCTGTATACATCCATATTGTTTTGTTGGGAAACTTCTCTTTTATCTCCTTTGCAAACTCCGTTACTGCCTTACGGCTGTTTATAAACAGAGGATCTCCCCCTGAAAATGTTATGCCCGAAATATAGTCCTGCTTGAGCTGTTCAAATATTTCATACTTTGCGGATTGGTCAAAATCAAGTCCGCTGTCAGGATTCCATGTTATTGGGTTTTGACACCCGTCGCACCTGTGACTGCACCCTGAAAGCCACAAAACCACCCTCAGTCCGTCACCGTTGTTCATATCATCATAAGTTATATTATGGTATTTCATATTTTATCACTTTCATCACATACTTTTTCTTTCGGCAATTTCAGCCATTTTCGCTGAGTTAAGCCTTGTATCCCCGTGCACACGGGAGTAGCTTAAATATCCGTTCATACGGTCAATTTTTGTGAGATTTCTGCTTCCGCACTTTGGACAAACGTCCATTTCAAGCTCTTCATGCCCACAGTCATCGCAATAAGCAAGAGAAAGATTAACACCCTCGTAAAAGCCCATTTTCATAGCTCTTCTGATAAGTGTTACAACAGCCTCTCTGTTATAGTTTATGGGATATTTTACATATTGTATTTTTCCGCCGTTCATTAAATTCCAAAAACGCTTTTCCAAATTTTGCTTTTGTATTGGTGTAATATCCTCGGTTACATGGCAGTGGAATGAGTTGCTGACATAGGCTCTGTCCGAAACATTTGGTATTATGCCGTAAAGTTTACGGAATTGCTCTACCTGCAGACCGCACAGGCTTTCGGCAGGTGTTCCGTACATGGCATAATTTATGCCGTCCTCAGCTTTAAATTCATTAACTTTGTTATTAATATACTCCATTACCTCAAGGGCAAAGGCGCCGTCCTCAACAAGCGATTTTCTGTTGTAAAGCTGCTGAAGCTCGTTAAGCGCAGTAATGCCAAAGGATATGGTACACGGCTTTAAAATAGACGCAATTTTATCCGTAGGTTTTAAATGACCCATGTAAAAACCGCCTTCGCAGTAAGCTACGGGATTGGTAGACGCTCTCATCTCCCCCAAATATTCAATTGTCTTTTTATGCAAGCCTCTTATCATTTCAAGATAATAGTCCAACACCTCATAAAAATCTTTGCTTTCACGCTTTGCTTTGGCATATATCATAGGTAAATGCAGGGATATTGCTCCCAAATTAAATCTGCCCGTAACAATGGGTTTATCGTTTTCATCGGCAGGCTTTGTACCGCCTCTTTCAAACCAAAGGGATAAAAACGCCCTGCAACCCATAGGACTGATTACAACACCGTATTTTTTATATGCCTCCGCCACATAGGAATCTCCTGTAAGGGATAACCAGTCAGGATACATTGTTTTCATGGAACAGCTAACTCCTGCATTAAAAACGTCCTCTAATTCGCAGCCCTCGCCATGGAGCTTTTCGTCATATAAGAAAACTATTTTAGGGAAAAGAACGGGCTTTTTGTTGCCGTCCTTGCCCTGTCCCTTCATGTGGACTTCCAAAGCCGTTATGGCAGCCATTTTTTCAAAAGGCTTTCTTCCCAAACCCAAAGTTATTGTAATAAAGGGATAATCTCCTCTGCTGGAGCCTACGGAGTTAAGCTTATACTCCAAACCCTGAAAACCCTGTTCAAACTCTCTTTTAAGCCTTTTAAGCGCTGTTTTTTCAATAATATCCTCATCCTCGGGTGTTATATTGCCCTTTGTCTGTTTTAAAAATTCCGTAAAGTCTTCTTTATGCTTTTTATATGACTTTTGGGCATAAGGCTCCAAAATTTTATCAATCTCAGGTACGGTAAAACCGCCGTACTGCTGAGATGCTGTGGAAAGAACAATGTCACCTATAACATCAAATGCCACATCTAAGCTTTTTGGCTCATTATACCAAAGATTGCCCATTTCAAAGCCGCCTGTTAAAACCTCGGTCATATCAAACAAACAGCAGTTCATTGTATCTCTTCTGCTGGACATATCGTGTATGTAAATATAGCCGTCCTTACAAGCCTGAAGTTCATCTGTTGTTAAAAAGAATTTTTTATAAAGCTCCTTGTTGAGATGGTTATAAATAAGGCTTCTTTTTGTGGCAACAAGCGCAGAATCCGTATTGGAGTTTTCTTTATCCCCAATATACATAACGGATTGTGCTTTACGATATACGTTATCCAACATATGCACAAAATCCTTTTTGTAGTTTCGATAGTCCTTATAGCTTTTGGCAACCCTCGGCTCAATTTCTTCCAAAGCGCTTTCCACTAAATTGTGCATTGTTTGAATTGGAATTTTGTCCAGCATATTTGCCTGAATTTTATCCTCAACAAATGAGCATATAGACTCCAGTTCATACTCCTTAAACTTATACATAACACGCTCTGCGGATTTTGTAACAGCCGCAATTATTTTGTTTCTGTTGTAAGGCTCCAGTGTGCCATCCTTTTTAATAATATAAATCATAAAATCATTCCTTTCTATTTTTATCTTTATTATCCATCTACTAAATATGGTAAAATATATGGGAACAACTACTGTATTTAGTAGTATATTACATATATACACTTTCTGTCAATGGCTTTGGAGCAAATGTAATCAAACTGTAACAAAGCTTATCTGTTATCAACCTTCTCGGGATATAAGTCGTGATTTAAAAGTCTGTTTTTGGCAGCCTCCTCCCAGACAGTACCTTTTCTGCCGTAATTGCAGTAAGGGTCTATTGAAATTCCGCCTCTTGGGGTAAACTTGCCCCATACCTCAATATATTTGGGTTCCATAAGCTTTATTAAATCCTTCATAATTTTATTAACACAGTCCTCGTGAAAATCTCCATGATTGCGAAAGCTGAAAAGATACAGTTTAAGAGATTTGCTTTCAACCATTTTAACATCCGGCACATAAGAAATATAAATTGTTGCAAAGTCCGGCTGACCCGTTATTGGGCAAAGGCTTGTAAACTCCGGACAGTTAAATTTAACAAAATAATCGTTTTCCTGATGTTTATTAATAAATGTTTCCAACACCTCAGGAGCATAATCGGTAGGATAATTTGTATTTTTATTTCCCAAAAGGGAAACATTACCTAAATTTTCGGTATATCTTTCTTTCATTGCACATTTCTCTCCTTAATTGCGGTTATTGCGAGGAGGGGAGGGTGGGGAACAGGCTTGCCCGCCGTTTTGTACGGCTGGAAGCCGTCCAAAACGGCGACCCCCGTAGGGGGTGCAGGGGTGCGTGGGGGAGTGAGAGATAAACGGGCTTTGCCCCTTTATCTCTCACTCCCCATACACCCCTGCGGCAAGCCTTAGTCCTCGGTTACACCGCAGTATTTTTGCCAATCCTTAGTTTTTCTATAAATCCCTCATATAAAACCAATCAAAAGCTGCACTGCTGCCAACACCTGTGCAGAACATACCCGTCATTGCACCTGTAAACCGCTTTGGTGTGTCCACGCCCTCATCGCTTAAATATGTGCAGTCATCAATCGTATAAACCTTTTTACCGTTTAAATAAAGCTCTCTAACAATTCCTTTTGTAACGGTTTTAAAAACAAACTCGTCACCTTTTATTTCTTCCTTAAAAATAACCTGCGCAGGCTCAAAACCACGTCTTTCTCTTATCATAACATAGTCCTTGCCGCCGTCACGCTTTATGCCAAATGTAAAAAATGTAAATTCGTCATAATAGCAGGTCATTCCGCCATAGCCGCCCTCTTTAAGCTTGGCATACATTTTTGTTTCCGCCTCAAAATCAAAGCTCTGCTGTCTTCTTAAAAGAACACTGCCGCATCTTGTATCATCAGGCTCTAAAGCCCCGCCATAAATGGTTATTAAACTGTCTTTAACATCAAACAATTCATAATCTCTGCCTCTTAACGTGTACCACACATCGGGAATTTTCCCCCCAACAAAATCCTCATCAGCGGTGCTTTCCATAATGCAGTCAGGCAAAGGCTTTTTGGCAAAGGCAGATGCTCCCCTATTATTATTTATAATGGGCCAGCCCTCACTTGTCCACTTCATTTCGTCAATACTTGTTTCTCTGCCCAAAACGGTATATTTTCCCCCAATATATCTTCCGCACAAATAAACAATAAACCAACGTCCGTCAGGGGTTTGTACAGGCTTTCCGTGACCGCACCTGTGTATATACGGGTTGTTCCTTTCGCTGTAGGTCATAACAGGGTTGTAAGGACAAGCCTCATAAATACCAAAAAGCTCCCTGCTGCGGCTTACGCTTATTTGATGGCTCGGGCCCGTTCCTCCCTCTGCCTGAAACAGATAGTAGTACCCGTCCTTTTTAAGAATATGAGGCCCCTCCGAGGCTCTTTTGGTATCTCCGTAATACAATAATGACACATCGGAAATTTTCTCCTTTGCATCTTTTGAAAGCTCAAAAATGCTTGCGCCCCTGTTTACAACCATATACCTTCTTCCGTCATCATCGTTAAAAATTGACGGATCTATGCCATCAACATTTATAAAAACAGGCTTGTCATAAGGCCCTTCGGGTCTTTCGGAGCTTGTAATCATCTGCCTTCTCACAATCTTTTCGCTGTCATTGTTTCTGTAAGTTGCGCAAATGTAAAATCTTCCCTCGTAGCAGCTTATGTCAGGCGCCCAATAGCCTCTGCCGCCGTCCAAACCATCAAGCTCCGCCCATTGGGGATTGGTAATGGCGTGACCAATAATCTCCCAATGAATAAGATCTTTTGAATGAGAAATGGGAATACACGGAAAAAACACAAAAGTGGAATTAACCATATAATAGTCCTCTCCGACCCTTACAATGGACGGATCGGGGAAAAACCCTCGTCTTATGGGATTTTTGTAACCGTCCTCATACTTAAAACCGCAAACCTCTTCAAAATATTTTTCAATTTCACTCATTCCCAGCTCGTGAGCATATTCAAAAGCGGTAATTCCGTTTACATCTGCCTGCAAAGGCGAAAACCCCACTCTTTCAACATAATATTTGCAAAGCTCAGCATTTCCGCTTTCGACCGCATAAAATAAAACCGTTCTCTTGTCCTCGTCTACTTCATTATATTTTGCCATAGATTTCTCCGTTAAAATTTTATTAATTTCCAAATTTCCGCCCTTTGCCGCATAAAAAGACCCTGTAAGTCCGTCCCTTACCTCTTTAACACAACCCTTGCTGTCCGCCGCTATTGCCGCCTTAATTTCAGCAATGTCATTATTTAAAATGCCGTCAATCAGTCCCATTTAACCGTCCCTCCGTTTTGTTACTATTTTTGTGGAAGTCGTTTTTACAACCGTTCCCCCTAAACTGACGCTTCTTATTTTTGTCATTACCTTAACTTCAAAATCCTCGGGAGCCTCTCCCGCACATAGCTCGCTTTGTCCGCCCTGCGCAAAGCTCTTTAGCAGCTTAAAATGCCTGCAGCAGTCGGCGCAACCCATTAAGTGATCCATAAGCAGGTCAATTTCCCTGTCGGTAGCAGTTCCCTCAATTTCCTTTACCATAATTATGCCTGCATTAAAACAGTCCATCTGCCGCACCTTCTTTCATAAGCCCCTCTTTGAGCATTTTTCTCCCTCTGAATATTCTGTTTTTTATCTTTGAAAGACTTTCCCCCGTTTTTTGAGAAATTTCGTTGTAGCTCAGTCCGTCCCTGTGATAAAACAACAGCGGCTCCCTGTAAATATCCGGCAAATTGTTTATCATTCCAAAAAGCTCCTTGCTTCTTTCGTTTGCTATGTATTCCTCCTCGGGAGATGCCTTGCTGTCAAAAATGCCATACTCAACATTTTCAATAGGCACTGTTTCCTGCCGTTTTTTCCGCCTTAAATCTATTATGTGGTTTGTTGTAATTTTAATTACCCATGTGGCAAACCTGTACTCAGGGTTATATTTGTCCAAATTTCTGTATATTTTTATAAAAATATCCTGTGCAATGTCGTTTGCCTCCTCAGGCTCTGCCGTCATTCTGTGAATAAGGGCAAATACCAAATTTTTGTACCGCCTTATAATTTCCTCAAAGTCGTCCTTGTTTCCTTCCAAAACAAGCTTAACCACCTCGTAATCACTCATTTCGCCAATATCCGCCGTCAATCCCTCACCCTCTCTCT
>CAYMAA010000021.1:16798-19369 GCA_964388305.1 uncultured Lachnospiraceae bacterium
ATAGGTCAAGGCATGGCAAAATTATTGCCTTAATACCGAAATTTCAATGCCAACAACACCGTACTCACTCTGTTTTTTGTGGGAATAATAGGCGTTCATATCGTCAGGGGATGCACTCCCGGCTGTTTCCTTCGTATAACCGCATTCCAACAGCGGAAGAGAGCTGTACAGTTCCGCAAAGGAAGAAAATATGTGCAGTCCCGTTACCCTCGTCTTTAATTTTTCATTGGCATTTTCAATATTCTCAAATTCTATAGTGGGTTAATAATTAAGGGAGCCGCATCTGTGCGACCCCCTTCGTCATTATTCATTTTCAAAATTAAGCGCTTTAACAAACCTGTCCGCCGCAGCCTTTGTGTTGTAAAAAATATCTCTTGCAAAATCAACCTCTGCTCTTGGGTTTGTAAGCGCAGGACTGTAATGCGTAAGCCAAAGCTCCTTAACTCCGCCTGCCTTTGCAAGCGCCGCCGCCTCTCCAAAAAGCATATGTTTCTTTTCCTTAACCTTTTCAAGTTTTTCAGGCTCTCCGTACATACCCTCGCATATAAAAAGGTCAGCGCCCTTAATAAATTGGGGTATTGCGTCTATGGGGCGGCTGTCCGTAGTATAGCATACCTTCAGACCTTTTCGTTTTTCACCAAGCACCATATCACTTGTAAAAACTCTGCCGTCCTCACAAACAACCCTTTCCTCTTTTTGCAGCCTTGACCAGTATTTTAATGGTATGTTCTGCTCCTTTGCTCTTTCTGCGGAAAATCTGCCCGCTCTTTCAAGCTCAAAGCTGTAGCCGTAGCATATAACTCTGTGGTTAAGCCTTAATGCTTTAACCTTAAGTCCTATAAATTCCCTCTCAAAGCCGTCCCCCTCAATTTCAACAAGGTTCACCTCAAAAGGCAGCTCGGGAGCTATTGTTCTAAGTCCCTCAACAACTCTTGCAAGACCCTTTGGCCCTACAATGGTTAAAGGCTCTGTTCTGTCAGAGTTTCCTATGGTAAGCAGCATACCCGGCAGTCCCGATACATGATCCGCATGAAAATGAGTAATCAGTATAACGTCAATGTTTTTAAACCCCCAACCCATAAGCTTGGCGGTTATTTGAGTTCCCTCACCGCAGTCCAGCAGTATCATTCTGCCGTTGTATCTTATTAAAAGAGAAGTAAGCCATCTGTTAGGCAAAGGCATCATGCCGCCTGTTCCCAAAAGCGCAACGTCTATCATTTGAATAAACCGCGCTTTTTCTTTGGTTCTTCCGCTTCAGGCTCAGGCTCGGGCACATTTGTAAGTGTAGGTTCGCCTTTTCCAACAATTTCAGTTTTGGCAACAGGTATTGTAACGCTCTTGTTTGTACCAAATTCTACCATGTATTCGTTAGTATATACATTTACAACCTTTCCGTAAAAACCGCTTGTGGTTAAAACCCAATCTCCAACCTTAATACTGTCAATAACGGCTTCCTTTTCCTTTTCACGCTTTTTGTTTGGTCTTATAACAAAAAAGTAAAATAAAGCAATAAGGGCAACCACATAAAGCACCCAAAACATAGGACTCCCGAAAAATCCGCTTTGCTGCTGTGTTCCTGTCTGAGATTCGTGGCTTGTATCAACAGTACCTGCGCTTTGAGCTTGAGTACTCTTTTCAGCAGAAGCATTTTCTTCAGCTAAGCTGCCGCCGTTTAAAAAAACATAATCCATTTTTTTCACTCCGTTCGTAAAAATTAATAACCGACCGCACATTTCAAGCAATCAGCCGATACAATTATTATATATTACCAAAACATAACAGTCAAGAAAAATTAAGCAGAAAAGTAGATTGTTATATAAATATGTGGTATAATTATTGCAATAATTATTGTAATAATTTGTGTTAAGGAGGCGTTGTGTTGTGTGGGTTGTTTTTGCAATATTATCGGCATTATTTGCTGCGCTGACCTCAATTTTGGCAAAAATTGGCATAGACGGAGTAAACTCCAATTTAGCAACAGCTATAAGAACTGTTGTGGTTGTGGTGTTGGCTTGGGGAATGGTATTTTTAACCGGTCAGCAAAACGGAGTTTGGGAAATTGGCAAAAAAAGCTGGCTTTTTCTTATTTTGTCAGGCTTGGCAACGGGAGCGTCTTGGCTGTGCTATTATAAAGCCTTGCAAATGGGTCAGGTAAGTAAGGTCGCTCCCATAGATAAGCTCAGTATTGTTATAACTCTGATTTTGGCTTTCGTATTTTTGCACGAAAAATTTACTCCCAAATCCGCCATAGGCACTTTGCTTATAACCGCAGGCGCTCTTGTTTTGGCATTTTAAACAAATATCACTCTAAAAAACCCCGCTTGTTCGCCAAGCAGGGTCTTTGTCTGTATAATTTATCTGTAATATTTATTGTTAATTGAATATATCCTTGTTTGTTGCATCATACTCACGTGTTTTATCATCGGCATCTTGAGTATTTCCGCTTAACAAATTCATAATATTGCCGGAAGCCTCAAAAGAGGTAACCTCCATCATAGGTCTTTCATATTTTTTCATTTTATTTCTACCTCCTTTATCAGCTAAGTACTGTTGTTATTGTCTTTATAAGTG
>CAYMAA010000022.1:0-18585 GCA_964388305.1 uncultured Lachnospiraceae bacterium
ACCAGTCTACGGGCATCCAGTAGTTAAGCGCCTCTTTGCCTGCCAAAGCATTGTTATTTTTAGGGTCAATATATCTGAGGAAATACCAGCTTGAGCCTGCCCACTGAGGCATTGTGTCCGTTTCTCTCTTTGCAGGGCCTCCGCATCAGGGGCAGGTTGTGTTAACCCAGTCCGTCATTGCGGCAAGGGGTGACTCGCCGTTATCCGTAGGCATATAGCTTTCCACCTCGGGCAAACGCAAAGGCAGCTCGCTTTCATCAATAGGCACATAACCGCATTTTTCGCACTTGACAATAGGTATAGGCTCTCCCCAATATCTCTGACGGGAGAATACCCAATCTCTCAGCTTAAAGTTTACCTTTTTGTGTCCTATTTTTTTCTCTTCAAGAAATTCTGTAATTTTCTTTTTTGCGTCCTTTACTTCAAGTCCGTTAAGAAACTCGGAATTTACAAGTCTGCCTGTTTTAATGTCCGTAAAAGCTTCTTTTTCAACATTTCCGCCGGCAACCACTTCTATAATGGGCAGGTTAAATGCCTTGGCAAAATCCCAGTCACGGGTATCATGTGCGGGAACAGCCATAATTGCGCCTGTACCGTAGCTCATAAGAACATAGTCCGACACCCAAACGGGTATTTCTCTGCCGTTTACAGGGTTAATTGCGCTAATGCCTTTAAGCTCAACACCTGTTTTTTCCTTAACAAGCTCTGTTCTTTCAAAGTCGCTCTTTTTTGCCGCTTCCGCTCTGTAAGCCGCAACATCATCATAGTCTGTAATAATATTCTTATATTTTTCAATTATGGGATGCTCGGGAGAAATTACCATATAGGTTGCGCCAAAAAGCGTATCGGGTCTTGTGGTGTATACTGTAAGAGTTTCGTCAATGTTCTTGAGTTTAAAATCAACCTCGGCGCCCTCGGAGCGGCCTATCCAGTTTTTCTGGCTGACCTTTATTTTTTCCACATAGTCTACAAGATCCAAATCCTTAATAAGTCTGTCCGCATAAGCAGTTATTTTAAGCATCCACTGGCTTTTAACCTTTCTGACAACGGGAGAACCGCATCTTTCGCAAACGCCGTTTACAACCTCCTCGTTGGCAAGGCCTACCTTGCAGCCTGTACACCAGTTAATTGGCATTTCGCTTTTATAGGCAAGACCTTTTTTGAAAAGCTGTAAAAATATCCACTGAGTCCATTTATAATAATTGGGGTCTGTTGTGTTTATCTCTCTGCTCCAGTCGAAGGAATAGCCTATGGATTTAAGCTGATTTTTAAACCTTTTTACATTATTTTCCGTTACAATGCGAGGGTGGATTTTATTTTTTATAGCGTAATTTTCCGTAGGCAAACCGAATGCGTCCCATCCCATGGGGAAAAGCACATTGTAACCCTGCATACGTCTTTTACGGGAAATTATGTCCAACGCTGTGTAAGGCCTTGGATGCCCGACGTGCAAGCCCTGACCCGAGGGATAGGGAAATTCCACAAGGGCGTAATATTTGGGCATTGTATAGTCATCATGAGTTTTGAAAGCCTCTGTTTTATCCCAAATATCCTGCCATTTTTTTTCAATGCTTTTTGGTGAATATTCTGTCATTTTTATATAGCTCCTTTGTTATGAAATCCAAATAAATAATTATTAATATTTTACCACATCATTTTAACACTGTCAATCGGTTAGCGCCTTAACAACCCTTGCGGCATTTTCAAGGCTCGGCTTGCCTTTTGCGTCATCTTCATTGGGAGCGCCCCCAAATATGCCGATGTAATAATCTTCACAATTAAAATTCGGCAAAGCCTTTAGAATGGAGGAATTTTTAAGATTAACGGCATAAAATTTCATTTCATTGTCAGTTTCCGTTTTGCTTTTAAACAAAAGTCCCTCGCTGTTCATAGCGTCAAGCTCTTCGGGTGAGTATACTTCGGAAAGATCCTTTAAATAGTCCTCAACAATATACATTGCCATATCGCCCTCATTCATAATAATTACGTTAATATCCCCCGTAAGCATAAGCGCTGAAAGCTTTCCGGTAACAGCGGCATCCATACCTGCCTCGGCATTGTCTATAAAAAAATATTCCACGGTGGCTTCGCTTTGCGTATCAATAATTCCCAATTTTTCGTTAAGAGGTGTGTAGACAGGGTCTTCGGTCATTTCAGGCAGCTTATAATTGTAAATTCCCACGCCTGCATATAAATTTTTGTGAGGTTTTAAAAACGCATTGTATATCCATGAGCCGCCAATAATAATAACCAAAAGCGTCCCGAAAATATGCACTCTGTAATATTCCCATATATGGCTTATTTTCTTTTTAAAGGTCATATCCTTTGTGTCCTTTAAAGTGTACATTTTATCTTCCATAACAATTATTCCTCCGAGTTAAGCGCTGAAAGAGTTTTTACGGCTCTTTCCACGGAGTCCTTTGCTGTTCCCCACGGGTCGTCCTTGTGTCTGTAATCGTTTTTATCTATAAACCATGCCACGTCCTTTTCAAGAGCGGTAAGCATTTCAATTTCCTTTGGGAGAATTACGCTTACAAATTCGTTGTATTTGTCCCCGTTCATTTTTTCTCTTCCTTTATTTAAAAGCAGTACAAAATGTTCAAAGCAAAAACCCTTGCAGGCTTCAATAAGCTTTTTAAAATCAGGCTCTTTTTCCCACAAATAAAAAATTGTATCTATGTATCTTTCAAAGCTGTTGTTAATTTTGTTGCAAATATAGCAATTATCTGATATATTATTAAGAAAAGAAAGAAGCTTGGGATTTTCGCTTTTATTTTTGGAAAAAATACCCTTTTTGACGATTTTAAGGCTTTCTCCGTCTTTTTCCAAATTGCGTACTATCTCCTGCAAATGGGTATCGCACATAAGGGCAAGACCCAGCCTGTTGGACTTTTTATACATTTTGGCATAATGCTCCCTGCAAAAGCCAACCTTGTTGGTTTCCATTCTTATGTCACCCTCCATATAGGAAGGGCCCATCATATAGTCCACAGCCTCTTTATCCAGCCTGTTGTAAATGCTGCATACGGGGCAGTCACATTCTTCGCTGAAAGCCTCTGTTACGGGAATAGTGTATAGCTTATCTTTCATAAATAAAACCTCCGTCCTTAAATTGTTTTTATTATAACACAAAACCCTTCAAAATTACAACACAAGGAGTGTAAAAAATGAATTATTCGGAAAAAAACAACTGTATTCTTATAACAAATCAAAAGGATTTTAATATAGAGCAAACATTGGAATGCGGGCAGTGCTTCCGCTTTGAAAGGTTAGCTCCTTTAAGCTACAAAATTATTGCGCTTAACCGCATATTATATATAACCCAAAGCAAAGAGGGAATATTTTTAAGTCCATGCACTAAGAAAGAGTTTGAAACCCTTTGGTACAATTACTTTGACCTTGGAAGAGATTATTCAATAATAAAGGAAGAGCTTTCCAAAGACCCTGTTTTAAAAACCGCCATAGATTTTTCAAAAGGCATACGCATATTAAACCAGCAGCCGTTTGAGTGCCTTATTTCATTTATAATTTCACAAAACAATAGAATACCTATGATAAAAAAGGTAATTGAAAGCATTAGCCGCAAATGGGGCAGACAAACGGACGGAGGTTATTTGTTTCCTACAGTTTCGGCGCTTTCCTTTGCGACGGAGGCGGAGCTTATGGAATGCAAAACAGGCTTTAGGCATAAATACATAAGAGATTGCATGGATAAAATATCGAACGGAACAATAGATTTGGAAAAAACCGCAAGGCTTTCAACGGCGGAGGCAAAAGCGGAGCTTATGAAAATTAAAGGAGTGGGTACAAAGGTTGCGGACTGCGTTCTTCTGTTTTCGATGGGAAAAACAGACGCCTTTCCGACAGATGTTTGGGTAAAAAGAGTTATGGAGTACTTTTATTTTAACAAGCAAAACACACCTGTTAAGGAAATTCACACATTTGCCGCACAAAAGTGGGGGAGGTACGCAGGCTTTGCGCAGCAATATCTGTTTTACTACGCACGAACACAGCAAATAAAGACTTGATAATTTCACAAAAATTTAACTATCATTTTTTTGTCAAATATGATAAAATTATATTACGAAGCAAATCATAAAGAAGGAGTGATTAAAAAATGAAAAGGACATTAAGTATTTTGCTTTTTTTGGCAGGGGCAGTTCTGTTAACCGGCGTGCCTGCTTATGCTGCCGAAGAGGCTGAAACGGAAGCCGTGGCTGAACAAGGCGAGGCTGAACAAGGCGAGGCTGAGGAAGAAGTCGCTGATGACGGTTACATAGAGGACTATGGCTATAATGAGGACGTAAGAACCTACGGTGTGCTTGTAAACGGCGGTTTTATAAATTTTACGGGTCAAAAGCCTTATAATTGGAACGACAGGGTTTATGTGCCGGTAAGAGGCGTATTTGAATCTCTCGGTTTTGAAGTGGATTATGATGCGGAAACAAAAACAGCCACCTTGCAGGATATTGACCATAAGGTAGAAATTACCATGGGCAATGAATATTTTACGGCAGACGGCAATTTGGTATATCCCGAGGCGCCCCAGTTTATACTTAACGGCTCTTTTATGATTCCTTTGAGAGCGGTTGCGGAGGCTGTTGGAGCAGAGGTGACATATAATAACAAGACCTATGTTGTTACAATAAAATATATTAACTCTCTTGAGGCGTCCCGTCTTGAAAAGCCGTATTCACCTCCAAGTCAGCAGACCGTGCAGGAAACGACCGCCGCAACGGAGGAAACCGCTGAAGCGACAACGGAAGAAAAGGCGCACCGTGCCTTTACAATAGGTGAAAATACATACCGTTTTTATCAGGAAAGAAAGGTGGCGCAGCCAACCTATAAGCTTAAAAGTCCCTTTGGCTTTACATGGTATGTTTACAACAATGTAAAAAGCGAGTATTATATGCTTGGTATAAATGACGATAATCAAATAGTTGCTTTTTACACCCAAACAACATCCTTCGCATTTGAAAATCTTACTCAGGGGGACAGAAATGTTATTAATCCTCCAAGCATAAACGGCTTTACAATAAAGCCGTATACAAGAAAAAGCGCAAATAAAATGCTTGATAACAGACTTTACGCACTTTTTGTATGCGACAACGACTATATGAAAAATTATACTGTGGACTCCTCGATTTTGGGAGATATAAAAACACAGCTTTTCCTTATGGCAGATGCTGTAAGAGTAAACGAGGGTCAGGGAATTACGGGATTTGAAACATCATCTTATACAACCGCTCAGAAGCACGCAGAGGATTTATCAGCCAATTACGGAACATCATCCGAGCAGTTTTATCAGCGTATTATAGATAATCAAACCTACAGTGAAATAGCTGATTATGAGTTTTTTGAAACTCAATGCTCCTCACCGTTCTATTTTGATATTCTGGATAATATTTTAACGAATTCAGATGCTTATCAGGCTATAATTTACGGCGGATATTATAATTTGGAAACAGGACTTGCATATAACGATGTTTCGGGCAACTTCTACTATGCTCAAAACACTTATGTATCAACCGATGATTATTATAACTCCGACTATGACTACAGATAAAGAGGTTTGTGAAAAATTAACAATTTTTAAAATGTTTATTCACATTTATTGACTTTATTAACAAAATGTGTTATTGTATATGTAAGGTAAAATGTAAAATTTACTATTAAAAATTTTTATAATGAGGTGATTTATATGCATGAAGTATTGGAAAAGCTTTCCGCTATCGGTATTGTTCCCGTAATTGCTATTAATGACGTTGAGAAGGCAGTGCCTCTTGCAAAGGCTCTTGTTGCGGGCGGTTTGCCATGTGCTGAGGTAACTTACAGAACAGCAGAGGCAGAGGAAGCTATTAAGAGAATGGCTGCCGAGGTTCCCGAATGTATAGTGGGCGCAGGCACAATTCTTACTCCGGAACAGGCAGATTCAGCAATCGCCGCCGGCGCTAAGTTTCTTGTATCTCCGGGACTTAACCCAAGGGTTGTTAAGCATTGTATAGACAAAGGCTACCTTATTACTCCCGGTACAGCCAATCCATCTGATGTTGAAACAGCTATTGAGCTTGGTTTGGATGTTGTTAAGTTCTTCCCGGCAGAGGCGGCAGGCGGAATTAATATGATTAAGTCTATGTGCGGGCCTTACACAAAAATGAAGTTTATGCCTACAGGCGGTGTAAATCCTTCCAACCTTAACAATTATTTAAGCTTTAACAAAATTATTTGCTGCGGCGGCTCATGGATGGTTAAACCCGATATGGTAAACGAAGGCAGATTTGATGAAATTATTGCTCTTTGTAAAGAGGCTGTTCAAACAATGCTGGGTCTTGAGGTTGCTCATATAGGCATTAATGCCGCCAATGAGGACGAAGCGCTTGCAGTAGCAGGGGAGTTTAATAAGCTTTTCAACTTCCCAATTCGTAACGGCAACTCGGCAGTATTTGCATCAGACGGAATTGAAGTAAGAAAAACTCCTTTCAGAGGAACACACGGGCATATTGCTATTAAAACAAAATATCTTAACAGAGCTATCCGTTACATTGAGGCTATGGGCGGCGAGTTTGATAAGGAAAAGGACGTTGTTGTTAAAAACGGTCAGGTAACTGCCATTTACTTAAAGAATGAAATAGGCGGATACGCTATACATCTTGTTCAGAAATAATTATTAATACACAAAGCCGTAAAATGCTAAATTTGTGTTTTGCGGCTTTTTTGTATACTTATATTGCAAAAAAATAATGCCGAAGCGTTTTGCCTCGGCATAAATTTTTATTTATATAATTACATTGAACCTGTTCTTGAAAATACTGTTCCTATGGTGTGAAAAAGTATTTTTATATCAAGGCCCGTGTTCCAATGCTTAATGTATTCGGTATCAAGAGCAACAATTTTTTCAAAATCGGTAATATTACTTCTTCCGTTTACCTGCCACATACCTGTAATGCCCGGCTTTACAGCAAGCCTTGAACGGTGATGAAGCGAATATTTTTCCCACTCGTCCAGTGTTGGGGGTCTTGTTCCCACAAGACTCATATCGTTTTTAAGTACGTTGAAAAACTGCGGAAATTCGTCCAAGCTCCAATCCCTTATATAATTGCCAATGCCTTTTTTAATTTTGCCGTTGGCAAGCTTTTTACAGCCGATAATTCTCGGGTCATAGTCCAGCTTAAACATCATACCGTCCTTAACACGGTTTTGCTTCATAAGCTCCGCCTTGCGTTCCTCCGCATCCATATACATACTTCTGAATTTGTAAATTTTAAACTTTTTGCCGTTTCTGCCAACTCTCACTTGAGAAAAGAATATGGGGCCGGGTGACTGTATGTATATTAAGGGAGCTAAAATAACAAAAAGTACGCAGGTAATAAGGCAACCTACAATTCCTCCCAATATATCCAAGCTTCTTTTAATAAAAGCCTGCCTGTATGTTATAAAGTTAAGACCTGTTGTTAAAACAGTATATTGCCCAAACCTTTCAACAAAGCGTTTAATACTGTCCCCATCTCCGGCTATGGAATGAAACAGCTTTAAATGAACAACAACTCCCATTTCCTCAATTTTGCTTAACAACTCGCCGCTGCAAGACATATCATCAGGTAAATTAATAAATACCTCGTCAACCCATTCCTTGCAAATATAGTTTATAACCGTGTCTGCATCCGCAACTATAGGGATATCCTCAATAACCTGCCCAATTCTGTTTTTATCCAAAAGGGCAATTCCCGAAATTTTGCAGCTTTCATAATTAAAGCTTTTAATGCTGTCCAAAACTTCATCAAGGTTTTTATCGCAAGCAATAATAAGCAGCGACCTATCTCCGTCGGTTTTAAATCCGCTGTTTTTGTGATAAAGCTTAAGCAAAAGCCTTATGCAATAGCTGAAAACAGCATATATAATAAGCGCTGTTACAGTTAAAACCCTAAAGCTTTCATAGTTATTTTGAACTACAAAAAAGTAAGCCATTATAATAAGACCAACAATGCAAACATGTTTAAAGGTTTCCCTAAACTCCAAATAATAACCTCTTTTAAGAACATTTTTCATACTGTCAAAAAACAATATAACAGCAAAATCAAAGAAGATGATTATTATTGTGAAATTTATAATAACATCCTTAGTAATAGGGCAATTTAAACCAAAAAAGTATATAAAAGCTATAGCAAAAGAAATGCAAAGACAAAGTATATCGGCAATTATAAAATCCAGATGCTTAATCCATCCTTGTAATCTCTTTTTATACATAATTAAAACCCTTTTACTTAAATTTATGTACCTATACTCAGGAACAGCCCTAAAACTGCCCCTGAATAAGGTACATAAGTATACAAAATTACTTAGTTGCTACCCAAACAGTTCCTGAGCCTAAAACTCTAACAGTAACTGTCTTAGATGCGTAATCAACACCTAAAACCTTCAGCTTGCTAAAGTTACCTGTTTTAGGATTATAAAATCCTACAACAACATTAGAATCAGCCTCTGTAAGATTGTCAACCACAAATGTTGCAACACTTACTTTGTTAGTTGCAGTTCCTGTTGCGGAATCTGTCTGGCTGAGTGAAATACCCTCAGAAATGGTTTTTGTACCACTTGCTCCGGGAATAACTCCGTCTAAAGTGCCTGATTTTTCAATCGTATCAAACTTTTTAGCGGAAGCTTTTGATGCGCCTGCAGCTGCTGTTTTGCCGCTGCTTACATCATAAGACACCTTTCCGTAAACAGCACTTCCTGTAGACTCATTGTAAGTAATAGCCTTACCTGTTGAGGCTGTACCGCTGACTACTAAGGAAATCCTGCCGTTTTGACCGGTAACAGTGTTAGATGCGGTTGTTCCAATGCCCTTTGCGTCTATAGACAAGCTAACGGCGTCGGAGCTTGAAGCCTCAGATGTTGATGATGAAACCTGAGCCGCAACCGATGTGCTGCTGCCGCCGGAAGAGGCGGGCTTTACAAGACTTGAATGGTTAGTTTTACTTGGAGCGCCAAAAACGCTGGAAGCGGAAACTGCCATTGCACCGGCTAAAACTAATGATACTAAAGCTTTCCTGTTCATATCGCTTTCCTCCTTTCCTCAAAAATATATATCAATAAACGGTATATTTTTACACCGGTTATTGCGCATTGGTCTGCTCTCTGTAAAACATATCCAAAATTACGGGAACGAGAGCGTCTGTATCAGCGTAATACTCATCAAAGGTATCTGTTGCGTGACCCTCGCCGGGGACAACCCAAAAGCTGTCGCCGTCAAGTCCTCCGCTTGCCAAAATATCCACCGCTATGTTAAGATATTGCGCTCTGTACATATTTGTTACCATATCGTTTTCGGCAATATCCAAAAGCTTTTCAACAATATTTGCGTCTGTTTTGGATTTTTCAACAAGCGCACTAAAATAACCCAATATATATTCCTTCTGCTGATTCATTCTTAAAAGAGCGGTATTATCTTTATTAATATCTCTGTATCTGACAAATGCCTCTGCCTGTTCGCCCATAAGCTTTACCTTTTCCCCGTAAATGAATGAGGGATCTCTTGTTTCCATTCCCTCGGTGGGTACTGTTACTGTAACGCCGTCTACCGCATCATTTAGCTTTGGCACAATATCTACGTTTGTTGCCACATAGCTGTCTATCTTTAAACCGTTTAAAAGTTTGGAAACCGCCTCAACGGTATAATCGCAGCTTTTTTCTCTTCCATCGCCGTAGGAGTAAGCCATAGTAATGTGGTCAAGCGCCGTTCCCAGCTCTTTGCCGTTTTCCTCACCGACATAGGTATCAGTAACGGTAATTTCCATCATTGTATCTCTTGGGATAATAAGCACCTTTACCTGATTTCTCGCAGTATCGTCCGCCAATAAAAACAATCCGTCAGACTGCCCGGCATCACCGGCAAGAGTGGTTTTTGTAAAATCACCCGCTCTGTCCACACCCATGCAAAGCACTGCTTTAACATAGTTGTTTCTTATATATTTTTTGCCATTGTACACAACCGAGGCGCCGCTAAAATCCAAGCTGTTTTCCTCAAGAGATTTTTCAGTATAGATGCTTTGCGCATTTACCTGCTTTGCAAGCTCTTTTTTTTCAAGCTCTTTATATGTAAATCCGATTATTATTACAATAAATATAATAAGCAGAATACAGCCTAAAACAATAAACAACGGCTTAAGCCTTTTAATATCAAAATAACCGTCTTTCATAAATACTCCCCGTAACAATTATTTATTGAAGATTTTAAACTTTTTAGTTTTTTGAGATGATGACTTTTTGGAATAGCCATAGCCGTATTTATAGGTGTTATAGTATTTGCCGTACTTATAATAGTACTTGCTTGCTTTCATATCCACCTTATTAAGAACCACGCCCAAAATTCTGCACCCCGAATTTTTAAGCTGGTTTCTAACCTTTTGTTCAACACGGTAGCTAACCTGACCGCTTTCAACCACCATAATTGCGCCGTCGCAGTTTTTGGAAATAATTGCTCCGTCAATAAGGCTTGCCATTGGGGGTGTATCTACAACAATATAGTCGTAAGCGCTTTTGCCGTACTTAAAAATCTCGCCAAACAAATCCTCCTCCAAAAGCTCCGTTGGGTTTGGGGAATAAGGCCCGGCAAAAATAATATCCATACCGTCAACATCGGTTTTATATATAATATCCTTTAAGCTTTTTTGCGCGCTTAAATATTGAGAAAGACCGTAAATCTCACCGTTTACATTGTATCTTGCGGCAATAACGGATTTTCTTATATCCGCATCAACAAAAAGCACTCTTTTGCCTATTTGAGTAAATGACCTTGCCACGGCAAAGGTTATATCGCTTTTGCCCTCATCGGGCACACTGCTTGTAAACATAATTGCACGGATACTTGAACCGCAAAACTGTATATTTGTGCGCAGTGTATTTATTGCCTCACTATAAAATGTACTTTCGTTAATTTCTCTTTTAAGCTTTAAAACTTCCCCATTCATTGCTTTTTCTCTCCTTTGGCTTTATTTGCGGATTTAGCCGCAAACCTGTATTTTTGCTCCGCTTTTACGCTTTTTCTGACCATTTCCTGCTTATCAGCCTCATCATCATTTGTTCTAAGCGGTACAGACGCAAGAACCGGAAGCTCCAAATACCTTGCAACATCATCCTCGGACTTGATTGTATCATCAAGAAGTGTTTTAACAATAACAATTCCGCATACTACAAAAGCGCCCAGCAACGCGCCTATTAAAGCGTTCTTTTTTGTGTTTGGCCCTGCGGGTAAAAGGGGCACCTCTCCGTCCTCAATCATCTTAGGCGGCACCATTTCCATAATTTCGCCTATATATTCGGAAGAAGTGCTTGCAACACAGTCTGCAATAGCCTTTGCTCTTTCGGGATTAACATCCGTTACCGTAATGGAAAGTATACGGGTATCGGTAGGGTTGTTAATGGTAATCATTTGAGCAAGCTCCTTATGCGTCATATCCAACCCCAATTCTTCAATAACATCCTCCAATACGGGACGGCTGGTTACAACTATCATATAGTCCAAGGTGAGCTGTGTGCCTATCTGCAAATTGGCTAATGTGGAAAGGGTGGTTTCCTTAGATAATACATAAACCATTGCGGTAGAGTTATAAACGGGAGTAATAACAAACTTGCTGTAAGCTCCGAAAATACCGCCGCATATAACCATTGCGGCAATTATGTACAACAGCTTTTCCTTTAATGCGAAAAGCAGCTCCGCAATATTTATCTCCGCATCATCGTTATTGGAAACACTTGGGGTTTTGTAAACATTTGTTTTGGCTTTTTCTTCCATTTTTAAATTATCCTCTTTTCATAATATTTTTATTGATTTCATCGCGGTTCAACGTCATTTTCAAGAATTATCGGCGGATTTGTTTCAAAAATTTCGCCAAATTCATTTGCGGCGGCTTCCGCAATAGCGTTTGAAAGCCTGCTTGCACGATCCTTGTTTTTATCGGTAACGGTTATTTCGAGTATTCTTGTTTCCTCAAGGTTTACCACCTCAAGCTCGCCTTTAAGCTCCTCACAGGTCATATCCTCGCCTGAAGCTTCAATAGCCTTTTCCAATATATTGTGAGTATATATAACGGAAACATAGTCCTTTGTGAGCTGAGTGCTTAACAGCAGGTTTCCGTATGTTGTAAGAGCTGTATCGTTTGTTTTTACAAACAGGACAGAGCTTACGCTGTGATAATATATTTTTCTGTAAAGCTTGTAGGAACCAAGCAAGGCAAACCCAAGCAATACTATAATAATGGGTATAATTACCTTCTTTTTTAAAAGATTACCCACATACATAAATATCATCCCTTAATATTTTTTTAATTAAAATACTCCCCGTATGTCTGCAAATGGGTAAAATTTTTCTTCCTTAATTATATAATAATATAAACATCCCACAAACATAAATGCCGCTACTGATTTTTAACGAATTGACCTCTTTTTTAAGACTTGTGCCGTTAAGCATAAATGGCATTATTGATTAAGCATTTTCAAAGCATTGTCGTACACAAGTTCTTTAATGTAGGCTTTTTCAAAATTTTTGGCAAGCCACTTTATTGCTCCGCTGATTTCGGGCGGGCGAAAATCCAATCTGTGCATATCTGTTCCCAAAACATATATAACACCTGCTTTAACCTGCCTTCTGCACCAGCGTACATTTTTATTGAAAAAGCTGCCCTGTAAGCTTGAAAAATTCATTTGCAAACAACAGCCGACTTCCAAAATTTCTTTAAGACTTTTGTTTTTTCTTAAACAAGCATACCTTTCCACATGGGCAAGCACGGGTACATAGCCGCAGGCGCTAATATCCCTCAGGCCTTTAAAAACGGTACTGTATGACTCGCCCGGGGAAAACTCCACAAGCACATATCTGCCGCCGCCCAATGTGTACGCCTCACCGTTGTTGAGCCTGTTTATAAGATCGCTCTTATAGTAGGTTTCCTGCCCTAAATAAAGCTTAAAGCCGGGCAAAATTTTATTTATTCTTTTTCTTAAATCATCAAGTATCCGCTCATAATCAAAAGGATTATCTCCTCCAAGGTCGTGAGGGGTTGCAACAACTGCTCTCACACCCTGTTTGTATGAACGGACAAGCATTTTTACAGCCTCTTTCATACTTCGGCAGCCATCGTCAACTCCCGGTAAAATATGGGCGTGAATGTCAATTATCGGTATATCGGGACACTTCATAATAAAGACACTTCCAAAAATATTTATAAAATCTACATTTTATCACCTGTATTATATATCAAGCTAACATAAATGTCAAGAGTTTTAACCAAGAAAGAAAAAACCGCTCTTAGGCGGCGCGGCAATTTGCCTAAAGGGAATGAGCCGGCAGCCTTCGGTTAAAGAGGAAAGCGGCGAAAGCCGAGAGGGAATATACTTGACAGAGGACGCTTGTATTTAGTAAAAATGCACAAAAGTTGACAAGTTATTTATGCAAAATTATTCAACACGGTATGTTATAATATAATTACATTAATATAAAGGAGGTTTATTATGAAACGTAGACTTTTAGCCTCTGTTCTCGCAGCAGCTATGGCTGTTACATCCTTCACAACCGTTTCCTTTGCCGAAGAAGCAGACGATGCGGAAGTGGTTGTAACGGACGAAGTTGTCAGTGATGACGCGGCAGCTACTTCGCAGGATTCTTCCGAAAACGCGGACGAAGCTGTTGATGCTGATGTGCAGGACGCACAAGAGGCAGACTTGGCATTTGCTGAAAATCTTACATGGATACTTGGCTCCACAAGGACTGTAAAAACAAGCTGTGCTACTGTAACAAGCGACGCAGACGGCAATCCCTCAAAGATAGTTATGGATACAGCCGGTACGGGTAAGTTTTCGGCAAGCGATGAAGAACATCTTTACTACGTTAGCGAAATCAGTAAGGATGAAAACTTTACACTTGAAGCGGACATGACTATTGACGGCTTGTTTACCAACGGTACAAGCTCTTATACTCAGTCTACAGCCGGTATTATATTTATGAGTAATCCCTACAGTGACGCTTACAGCGCAAGTCAGGCTGCTGACAGACACGAAAAAGGACTTGCTCTTAGAATTTGGGCTGATAAAAGTTCATCCGGCGGTTTTTCATCAAGAGTTCTTGATGTAAGTCCATCAGCCACCGCTGACAATCCGACAAAGGCTGCCAGCGAGGCAACACTTAACAAGTTTGCCGATATTCCGAGCCTTACAAACGGCGGTGAGAATTTAGGCACATATCATTTGGCAATTATTAAATCCGGAAATACATATTTATTTAAGGTAGTTGACGGCGCCGGCAATGTTTACAGAGATTATGCCACCACCTCAGACCTTATGTTTGACAGTACAATTTACCCGGGATTTTTTGCCGCAAGAGATGTAGCGGTTACATTTGACAATATAAGCCTTACGGTTGACCCTAATGTTTATACCGCAATCAGAGTAACAAATCCTCCGAACAAAACTGTTTACAGTTCGGGAGAAGCTGTTGATATTACAGGTATGGTAGTTGAGGCTGATTACAACAACCCGATTACAGGCGAAAGCGGAACAAAGGTTTTGACCGAAGATGAATATGCGGTTTCAGGCTTTGTTTCAGACGCTGTCGGCAAATATGAAATGTATGTTGTAAAGGGCGATGTTTCCACAACAGTCGCTTACACTATAAGAGGCAAGCTTGTAACCAAGGTTGAGATTACCGAAGCGCCTATTAAGAACGAATATTATGAATATCAATATTTTGATAAAAGCGGTCTTGAAGGCAAGTTTACATTTGAGGACGGCACAACACAGGCATTCAGCGACCTGGTTGAAATAACCGATGATGATGGAAATGTTATTAATGCCGCACCTAACTACAAGATATATATTAACGGAGTTGAGGCTGACAGCAATACATACTTTACAGCCTCTCAGGCAGGCAAGAAAACAGTTTCCATCGGTTATAACGGCGATCTTACCAACACAATCGAAGAAAACAACGCAAGAGCTAATTTCGGAATAACTGTTTATCCTCATAAGCTGAAGGAAATAACGGTTGCCACACTTCCTACGAAGAGAAATTATGTTATAGGCGAGGAATTTCTTTCTTCCGGTATGACTGTAACAGGTTATTACTATGAAGAGGGGAACAGTGTTCCTGTAGTTGACTTTATCAGCGGCAGCGATTACACAATAACAGGCTTTGATTCAAGCAAGGTTGCTGAAGCTCTGCCCATGACTGTAACTCTTAATGCAAACAAGGATTATACAACAACCTTTAATATTAGCATTGGGTCAAAAAGACCTTTCGAGCTTATTGTTACTCAATATCCGAGAACAACCTATGTAAACGGTACGGATATTGCAGAGATTGAAGCGGCTCTTTTAGACAGAACACAGATTTCCATTTGTTATAATGACGGTACAATGGAACGCAAGTACAACACCATTGTTGTTAAGGATAATGTTCCTTTAACAGAGGTTAGCAAGGGTCAGGCTGTTGATGCTGTTATTGATGCATCCGCTATTGATCCAAAGACAAACGGAGAATATTTGGTAACTGTCGGCAAGCCGAGCGAAGAGCTTATTGCCGCAACGGGTATTTCCGCAAATTCCGAGTTTGATACTCTTTCAGATGTTGAGTTTTATGTTACTATTGCAAATGACACCACACATTACTGGAGAAGAACAATATTCGGTCAGTCATCGGGCAGTTCCACTTGGACAAACGTAACAAGTCCGGACTCCACAGGCTTCTCATCGGAGGTAAGACTTAGGAGCTGGAACGGCGCAGGCAAGATAACAACAGGCGGCAACGACGGTATTGTTTATTACTATACAAGATTTGACCCTGCAAATAACTTTACTCTTAAGGGTGATGTTTATGTAAACGATTATCTTCCTACAACAGACGACCCGACAAAGACAAGGGATCAGGCAAGAAGCGCGCAGGAAGGCTTCGGTATTCAATTCAGAGATACAATTTCATTAATGCATGATACATCTAAGACGATTGATTCCGCAGATTCCGCAAACAACTCCACAACGCTTGTATCTCAGATAAAGTATGCGCAGATTGACAGTGACGGCGAGCCTGTTCCTTGTACAAACAACAGTACTCAGGAATACTCCAATATGGTACTTGCAGGTACATTTACCGCAGGCAGCTATCCTACAGAATCCGCAAAGGGATCATCATCCTACTACTTCAATACTCATAAGCAGCGTATCAATATGTATATAAGAACAGGTGTTGTTGAGTCCTACTCTACAAACCAGACTGCTCTTGTAAACTACGGGCCTTACTGCTTATACGGTACTACAGGTGATGAGGATACAGGTTTATTCTTCCCTAAGACAGGGGATATTTATACAATAACCCTTTCCAGAATTAACGGCGGTTATTTTGAAGAATGTACAATTAAAGCCGTTGGCGAGGATAACGCACAATTTTCAGACTGGGTTGGCAAAACATTTACATACTCATGGTATTGGGGAGATGAGGATATTGAGTCCGATCCGCTTCTTGATACTGATGACACCGTAATTTACGCAGGCTTCTGTGCGGCAAGATGGGCAGACGTTAATGTCAGCAATATTAGCTGGTATGATTCCGATCCCGCAACAGATATGAGCTACAAGGCAGAGGACGACGACCTTAAGAGCCCGACTGTTACAATCGTATCTCCTCTTTACACATCAAGCACAAATTATAAGCTTATGGTTAAGGTAAATACAGAGCTTGGCGGTATTGCTACAATTAAACTTAACGACAAGGTTATAGCAAACGGTATTCCGCTTAACAAGAGAACAACAACACTTGATGTTACGCTTAATCCGGAATCCGAGCATAAGCTGACAATTATATTTACTCCTGATAAGAACGATACTCTTTCAAGCTATGATGATGTAATTGTAAACGAAATTATTACTTGTGTAAGTTCTATTTACAGCGATACCGAGGACTTATATGTAGCTCCCGATGTTGCTTATGACGGTTACACAGGGCCTATAGGTTCTCCTGCAGGTACAGGTGAAAGAGAGAGTCCTCTTAATCTTGACTCTGCTCTTGGACTTGTAAACTTCGGTCAGAAGATTATTGTTATGGACGGTACTTACTACAGAACATCATCTGTAGAGATTGCCGAATCCAACTATGGTCTTAAGGGACAAATGAAGTACCTTTGGGCTGAAGAAGGCGCTCACCCCGTATTTGATTTACAGGGTAAGGCTGAAGGCTTGCACATGAACGGCGACTGGTGGTGGGTAAAGGGTCTTTCCTTTACAAACTCAGGCGATAACAACAAGGGCGGCGGACTTGCGGCATCTGATTGTATATTGGATAATTGCAAGTTCTACGACAACGGTACAACAGGCTTGCAGGTATCAGGCTCAGGCTCTAACAAGTTTGAGGATCAGCCGGCAAGAAACCTTGTAGTTTATTGCGAGGTTTGGAACAACCATGACTCATCAATGAACAATGCCGACGGTTTTGGCTGTAAGCTTACCGTTGGTAACGGCAATATGTTTAAGAATTGTGTATCTCACCACAACCTTGATGACGGCTGGGATTTCTATACAAAGACAATTCAAGGCTACATTGGCGCAACAATTCTTGAGGATTGTATTTCTTATAAGTGTACATATTATCTTAATGCAGACGGAACAGATACACAGTATCAGAAAGGCTCCGGCAACGGCTTTAAGATGGGCGGCGACTCCATGTACGGTCAGCACTATCTTAAGGATTGTATAGCATTCCAGAACTTAAAGGCAGGCTTTGACTCTAACGCTAACCCTGCTATGAAGCTTAGGAACTGCGTAGCATTTGATAATAATGCCAACTTTGGTATTACAACAGGTCTTGAGGTATCTAAGTACAGATACAACTACAATGCAGACGGATGTGTTTCCTACTACAAGAACAGATCCACAACAGACTCTATAGGTACTGTTAATAAGGATACTGACAAGATAAGCCTTACAGACGCTGACGGCAATGTTGTTAAGGTAAGCGTTAAGGATGAAAACGGAAACGATACAGGTGAAGTTACCGAGATTAAGGTTCCTAAATATCCGAACGCTGCTGAAACAGATACACTTATCAGCGGACTTCTTGAACAATATCCTGAGGCTGAAGAGGCTATTATGCTTTACAGCAACAGCATTAATCACCTTATTGACCTTATGAAAACAGCTCTTTCTACAGACGCTGCAAAGGAAGCAATAATTGACCTTATTATTACTCCTGAAAATGTTCCGCTGGTTTCCGATACAAACTATTGGGCGCTTACAAGCGGAAAGAGTACAAACGCAAGCGGAGAGGTTGTTACAGATGACTTCTTTGAAAGTGTAAATGTAAACGATATGGTAGTAGACGGTCATATTGCTCAGAATGAGGACGGTTCTTATATAAGAAACGGTTTCCTTGTTCTTAAAGGCGAACATGCTTATAAATACAGAGAAGACGGTTTAGATATTCCTAACTATCCGGCAGTTTACTATATTAAGTTCCCGGACGGCGAACATCAGCCATCACCGGTTGGTCTTGAAGATGAAACAGAAGCTACAACTAAGGCGCCTACTCACAGCTCAGGCGGCGGCGGTGGCGGC
>CAYMAA010000023.1:0-18004 GCA_964388305.1 uncultured Lachnospiraceae bacterium
CAGGAGAGAATGACAATTTTTCTTAAACGCGCCATGCTTAAAGCTGCGGCTCATATAGCGGATAAAACCCATGCGGACGCTCTTGTTGTGGGAGATTCCATAGGGCAGGTGGCAAGCCAAACCATGCAGGCAATTAATGCCATAAACACCGCCGCGCCAAACTACCCCGTTTTGCGGCCTCTTTGCACCTACGATAAGCAGGAAATAATTGACCTTGCCCAAAAAATAGGCACATTTGAAATTTCCATTCGTCCTTATGAGGACTGCTGTACAATTTTTGTGGCAAAGCACCCTGAAATTCGTCCAAAACGTCATATTATAGAAAAAAAGGAAAAAACAATACCCAATTTGGAAGAAACCATTAAAAAAGCAGTAGAAAATGCTGAAGTGGTTGAGATATAACCATTAAAAGGAGAATAGCCCATGACCCTTACATTTATTCTCGGCAAATCCAACAGCGGCAAAACCACAGCCTGCATACAAAAAATGCTTGCCCTGCCCCGTTCACAAAAAATTATATATATCGTACCCGAGCAGTTTACATTGGAGTCGGAAAAGCTCCTCACAGCTCAAAGAAGCTCTCTTCTCAACATAGATGTGGTCAGCTTTAGCCGTCTGCGTTTTCATATAGAAAGCCAAACAGGCAAAATCCGCAGGGAATTTCTGGACGAAGAGGCAAAGGAAATGATACTCCGCCGCCTGATAAACGGAGAGGAGCTTGAAATATTTACAAAATCTGCGGATAAAGCAGGCTTTTTGGACTGCCTTGAAAGAATTATAAGCGAGTTTTACCACTTTGGCATAACTCCCCTTATGCTTAAAACACAGCTTGAGGCTATGGATAAAAACAACCCTTTTACAAAAAAACTTACGGATATTTACAAAATTTATAATGCCTACAATACATTTATAGGAGAAAAATATATTTCTTCGGATATGATTTTGGACTATGTGGCAGATAAAATAAGGGATACGGATATTTTTGAAAACACAGCCGTTTTTATAGACGGCTTTAACAGCTTTACACCGCAGGAGTACAGGGTAATTAAGGAAATTATGGCATATTCCAAAAGTCTTGCCATAACTCTTTGCCTTGCCGCTCCTCCCGAAAAAAGCGCCACAGATAAACTGACCGACCCGTTTTACGAAACAAAAACAGCCTACATTAAGCTTGTTAAAATTGCAACGGAGCTTTTCCCCACGGGGTGTAAAATAAACCACATTTACCCCAAAAACACAGCCAACCCCAACAGGGCGCTTTCGTTTTTGGAAGAAAACTTTTTTAAATTTCCCGTTCCAAAATTTGAGGGCGAGCAAAACAGCATAAAGCTTATTACCGCAGTAAACAAAAATGCGGAAACAGCCGCCATAGCGGAAGAAATACGCAAGGAGGCGGAAAAGGGAACACGTTACCGCCAAATGGCGGTTATACTTTGCGACCCGGCTTATGCGCCTCTTTTAAAGGCAGAGCTTAAAAAACGGAATATACCCGATTTTGCGGATCTCTCAACTCCCATAATAAACCACCCCTTAACCCTGTTTATTACCTCTTTGCTAAAAACCCTTTGCTACGGCTTTAACAACAGGGATATTTTTACATTTTTAAAAACGGATTTAACGGGCATATCCTCAAAACAAATATCACGGCTTGAAAACTACTCAAAGCAATACGGCATAGAGGGCTACCGCTGGCTGTTTCCCTTTAAGGACGAATACTTTGAAAAAATAAGAATAAACCTTATGGAAATGCTCTCGCCCTTAAATGATAATTTCAACCGCAAGGATAAATACCTTCTTTCTTCCATAAGCAAGGCTCTTTTTGAAACAATAGAAAAATCCGGCTTTTACGGAAAGTATAAAAAACTTATGGAAAGCTCTGAAAATTCCGTTTTAACCTCACGGCATAAGCAAATTTGGGAGCAGGTTGTTTCCACATTCAATAAAGCGGAGGAATTTCTTGGGGACTCACAGGTGACATTGGAGGAATATACAAAAATAATAACGGCAGGCTTTTGCAAAAAAAAGGTTGCCACAATACCCCTGTATCAGGATAACCTTATAATAGGGGATATTGAGCGAAGCCGTCTGCCGCACATTAAAAAAATGTTTGTTTTGGGCGCGGCAAGAGGCTCTCTGCCCCAAAAAATAGAGGACTACGGCATTATTAACGATGAAGAGCGTCTAATAATGAAACAGCACGGAATGGAAATAGCCGCAGATACGGAGGAAAAAACATCTCTTGCCTATCTTAAAATTTATCAAATATTAACAAAGCCTGCGGAAAGCCTTGTTTTAAGCTGTCCCTTAGGCACAAACAGCGGCGCTGCCGCAGACCCGTCGGAAATTTGGGATAAAATTAAAACAATGTTTAATATAACTCCCATATTTGCGGAAGAAAAAATATACGCACCCCAAAACACAACTCCTTTTGTGCCTGAAGAGCATATTTCACAAAGGCTTATGGAGCTTATAAACGGCACAAGTCTTACACTTAGCAGTACAAGGCTGCAAACCTATGCGGAATGTCCCTTTTCCTACTGTTTAAAATATATTTTAAGGCTTAGGGAAAACCCCGAGTTTGGAATTTCTCACATAGATAAGGGAAATATTATACATTCCGTTATGGAGAGCTTTTTTAAACAAGCTCCCGACCTTGAAAGCCTTACAAAGGAAGAAATAAATAAAAGGGTAGCGGAGCTTATGCCGGATATACTTGCCAAAAATCTTTCCGCAATTTTAAGCGACGGCAATACATTTCCGGAAAACTGCTCCAAAATAAAATATTTCTGCAAAAGAATAGAAAAAACCGCAAATGCCTCCATATACGCAGGAGTAAAGCAGCTTAATTTGGGCAGCTTTGTGCCTGCGGAATTTGAGGTAAGCTTCGGCTCGGGTCAAAATGATAAATTTCACGCCATTGAGCTTAATGAAAACACTGCCCTTGAGGGTAAAATAGACAGAGTTGACCTTTATGAGGAAAATGATAATCTGTATGTAAAAATAACCGACTATAAATCATCCGAGCAAACACTGGATATTGAGGAAATTTACAGCGGTGTAAAGCTTCAGCTTTTGCTCTATCTCAGTGCATATACGGAGCAAAAGCAAAAGCAGGTAAAAGCGAAAACTATCCGCCCGGGGGCGCTTATGTATTTTACGGCGAACAACCCAAACCTAAATGAAAAAGACATTGCGAAAACCACGGCGGAAAAAATGCGTCTTTCAAACTATGCTCCTACGGGCATAGCCGCAAACACGCCTGCCGTTACTCAGGCATTGGATACGGCTTTAAGTGAAGATTTTGCGTATATTAAAACAAAATCATTCAGGTTTATTTCGGAAGAGGAGCTTGGCTCCCTTATGGAAACAGCCAAAGCTACGGCAAACAGTCTTGCCGAGGGTATACGGCAGGGCAGCTTTCCCGTAAAACCATACAGCTATAAAACAAAGTCCTCCTGCGCATATTGTCCTTATAAGGGTATATGTAAAATATCCATAAAGGAGTATCCGTAATACATATTGTACACGTCCTCCGCATATATTAAACCAAATAAACAAAAACGGAGGATCAATATTGAGTACCAAAATAGTAGTAGTCCAAATTAAAGACATAATTAAAAAAGCGGTTTTTGTACTTGCAGCCGCCGCAGCGCTGATTGCCATAATAGGCTTTTTAGCCTCAAAGGGCAGTAAAACAAGCTACATACCCGGCACATATTCTTCCGAGATAATGCTAAACGGCTCTCCCGTTATTTTGGAAGTAACCGTAGATAAAGCCTCCATAACGGATATGGCTCTGCTTAATTTAAGCGAAACCCAAGAGGTTTTTTACCCGCTTATGGAACCGTCATTTACAACAGTTCGCAACGAAATACTGGAAAAGCAAACAACGGATATTTCCGCAGACGAAAACACCGTAACCTCCTCCATTATTATAGACGCCGTAAATTCCGCCCTTGCTCAGGCAAGACTCAATGACAAAGAAACAACTCAAGAAAGCGAATAACACAAAACCGACCCCCGCTCCAAAAGCATAGCCTTAAAGCGGGGGTCTTATTTATTGCGCAAAAGCTGTTGTTACGGTTTAATCGGAGCTTTGGGGCAGCTTTTTATTAAGATAAATAAAAAACAATACATTCAGCAAAATCCCAAACAATGTTGCGCAAGGGGCGGCAAGACCAATGCCTGTCAGACTTGCATTATCCTGTATACTCATTATGTAGGACATAGGAAGTCGTACAATGAAGGTTTGGGCAAGACCCTGAAGCATAACAAATAAGGTTTGGCTGTGCCCGTTGTAATAGCCTATAAAGCTAAAAAGAATACAGGTTACGATTGCTTCGGGGGAAAAGCCTATGAGATATTCCGCCGATTTTGCGATAACGGCGCTGTCTGATGAAAAAATGCCCGAAATTAAATTGCCTTGGAACACTATGAGCAGGGCAATGCACACTCCTATACAGCTGCCCAGCAACATACCGGTAAGCATTGCCTTTTTTGCACGCTTTTCCTGCTTTGCGCCAACATTTTGCGCCACAAATGCCGCCATGGACTGCATAAGGGCGGAGGGAACGAGCATAACAAAGTTTACTATTTTATTGGCAACACCGTAGCCTGAGGAGGACTCCAAGCCGAGCTTATTAATAAATGCGCAAAGCGCCAAAAAAGAAAGCTGTGTTAAAATTTCCTGAAATGCAATGGGTGAGCCTACCTTTATAAATTCCTTCACCTCGGAATTGAAACGGATTTTACTCCAAGACATGGTAAACGGCGGCTTTTTTCTTCTTATAATTATTATAGAAAGTACAACGCTGACCGCCTGTGCGGCAACTGTGGCAACAGCCGCTCCGGCAGCATCCATTTTGAACACCATAACCAGCAGCAAATCCCCGAAAATATTTACTACGCAGGCAATTCCCACAAATATCAGCGGCATTCGTGAATCTCCCAAGCCTCGGGATATGCCGCTTATTACATTGTAGGCAACAATAAAGAAAATACCTCCTCCGCATATTCTTACATATTGTGCGGTTTGGTCAAGCGCTTCCGATGGGGCGCGCATTAAAACGGCAAACTGCCCGGCAAAAATAAGCATTACCGCCGAAAGCACAACGCACAGCACGGCAAAAAAGCAAATTGCTCCGCCTACCACGTCCGACAGCTTTTCAGGCTCGCCCTTGCCAAGATAAGACCCCATTCTTACAGTTAAACCCATGGTGAGAGCTGTTATGGTAAAAACTACCATATTAACAATACTGCTGCCTGTGGAAACACCCGATATGCCTGCTGTTGTGCCAAAACGCCCAACAACCAGAATATCCACCGCACCGTACATTGCCTGCAAAACAAGCGCACCGAACACAGGCACCATAAATTGAAGCAGCCTTTTTACAATATTGCCTTGCGTCAGGTCATTTTTATTTTCCCGCATAGCTTTACCTCCAAACAAAAAATTAACAGGCTTACGCATTACAAAAAAACTGCCGCAGACGGCAAAGCATAAATTCGATTTGCGGCAGTTATGTTTATTTACATTTTACTTATTTCGGCATAAGTGTTCCGCCGTTTGGCAGGGAATACTCCTCCCCGTCAAGCCACATATTGGCATCGTCATCCTTATCATAATATATATTTCTGCCGTTATCCTTAATATTTGAAAAACCGTAGTCCATGTGGTTTTCAAAGCCTCTTACATAGCAATCTCCCGTAAGATCTAACTTATCGTCATCGCTTTCAAGATTTATATCCACAATACCGTCCTGATTTCCGTTAAGTTGACCAACAAGCTTAGAGCCGTTTTTCAGTATAAGGGAAAGAGGAGCATTGGAGCCTGATACAACATTGCCCTTTGCATATTGATTATCCAAGGTAATTACAGCGCTTGCGTCTGATGCGTTCGCATTAACACCTCTGTCATATCTGCAGTTAAACAGTACGTCCTCTGCTTCAATATCACAATTTGTAATGTAAACCTCGGCAGAAGTGTTTATAACCTCAACACCGGCAATATTTTTATTAGGCTTAATGCTTGTGTTTGTAATGTTTGTTTTGTTTAATATTCCGTGCTTGGAGGCCTCCTTTGGATTTACCGTAATTTTAATAAGCGCTTCAGCCGCACTGTTAAATTCAACATCATCTAAATTTATGTTGCCTGTGCCCAAAATTTCCAAAGCAACGCTCTTTTCGGAATTTAATGTGCTGCTGCTTATATTAACACTGCCCTCAGCTCTAATTGCCGAGGCATTTTCGCCGTATGCGCTTACGGTGCTTCCGGAAATATCCGCTGTGGAGCTTTCGCTTTTAATGCTTATTGCGGCATCACCGCTGTTTTTCTTAATAGTAACTTGAGAGTTTTTAACATTAAGCTTTGAGTTATCGTTTAAAAGTATTCCTGTTGAGTTATCACCGCTCATAACCATTTGAGCGCCGTTTAAATTAACGGTATTGTTGTTTCCCAAAATGGATATGCCGTTGGAATAATCTCCCGATGTATTTATAACAGTGTTTAAAAGCTCAAGGGTAGCGCCGTTTCTTACAATAATTGCGGAATTTACACCTGAGGTTCCCGTATTAACGGAGGATAAGGACTTGCCGCTTTTGTTTATGTTGGAATTTTTAATTGTTAAATTGCCGCCGTTTTGAACAATAGCCGCACTTTTTCCGTCCTCCTTAATATCCTCGTTTATTCCGTCAAGCTCGCCCTTGTCGCCCTCCAAAAGATATTTAGTTTCCGCAGATGTGTTTATTTCAAACTTGGAATCCGCCGTAACAACGGTAACATTTGTTTTTGTATCCTCCTGTATGGCGGAGCTTGCTTTTTCCACTTCCTCTTCTTTTTCTGCCGCCTGATAGAATATAACAGCCATTTCCGCCCTTGTTATGGTATGCTTTGGCAAAATGGCGCCGTTTGTGCCGTTTACAATGCCTGCTCTCGCAAGTGTTGCTACTGCCTCACGTTTATCCGCATCTACGTCAATACCGTCACTGAATTTGGATAAATCCTCGCCTTTATCCTTCTCCGTTAAAGCGCCGCTTGTGCATAAACAGCTGTATAAATAGCCAAACGCCTCTTCTCTTGTAATGGGTTCCGTCGGTCTGAAGCTTCCGCCTTCAACAACCTTGGTATCCGCCGCCCATCTGTAAGCGCCCTCATAATAAACACCTGCTTCAACGTCCTCGGGCAATACGGCATAATGCGCATTATCATCGCCAAACTGTTTGAAAAGCATAATTAAAAAGTCGCATCTTTTAATTGTATCTCCCGGGCGGAAGTATCCGTCATTAAAGCCTGCAACAACTCCCGAGTCCTTAAGATAGTCTATTGCCTCCTGCGCCCATTGGTACTTTGTGGTAACATCCTTAAAATATTCAGATGCGGCAAATACGCCTGTTTGTGAAATCATTACGGCTGCCATAGCCATAGGCAGCACTCTTTTACTTATTTTTGACATTTTTAATACTCCTTTTCCTAATTTCTCTTAAAACCGCAACAATTCTTACATCATTTTTAAGTATAGTTCCAATCACCTCCGCATCAACGTGTAAATTAATATATTCTCCCATAGAGGTTTTTACCATAAGCCTGCCCCTTATAATTCTGTTTCCTCTTTTATATCTGTAAATCATTGCTTCAAGCTCGCTGTAGCTGTCCCGATGGATAAGCTTTTCCAATACGCTTTTTTTAAAGCACTCCTTGGCTTCAAGTCCGTAGCCAAGCCTTTCTTTTAAATTATCGGACATATAAAGCTCCATTCTTTTAAGGTTAAGCTCCATAACATAAAATGAAGACGCCTGCGTAACCAAATCCAGCCGGTAACGCATATTTTGCAGATCCTCATAAGCTCTGTAAAGCTTTTCCGCAGGTATAAGCACCGATGTAAGAGCCTGACCCTTTCCGTTTATCATTACAACATCTCTGAACCTTACAGGATCTTCGTCCTTAATTAAAAGCCTGAAAACAACCTCTTTGCCGCTTTCTCCCGATGCGGCGATCTGTTTAAAGGCCTTCATTGCGGCGCTTCTGTCCTCCGGGTGAATAAGCCTTGATATTTCGTTGTTTAAAATAACCTCTGTTTCCGCATCGGAAAAACCCGTAACATTTTCCACCGATTTGGATTTGTGATAAATTTCCCCTCCGCCCTCGGCGGAATGAATAATATAACAAATTTTTAAGGCGTTGCAGGCGTTGTCCACCCTTGTTAAATGATTAATAACGCTTTGATTGGATTTTCTGAAAAATATAACTGCGGAAATTACAAATAAAACCAAAACAATAAATATGCCAAGGCAGATCAGTCTTACACCCTTGTGTATATCTCCCGTTCGCTTTTCGTAAGAGCTTTCCTTAACCTTACCCAAAAGAGTGTATCCGCTGTTGTACAAGGGTAAAACATATATGCTTTCATTTATATTCTCGTTTTTTTGAACAATCATCTCCGCCTTGCCGCTTTTAATGGCATTTTTGCACCTTACGGCATTACCCTCCGTAAAGCCTTTTACAATGCTTCCCGTTTCGGCTTCTTCGGCGGAAAAAACACATTCAGCATTTTTATCTAAAATTTCAAAATCAAATTCTTCGGAATATTTCAAACCCGACCAAAGCCTGCTTTCCTTAACAATACAGCAAACTCCGCCTTCCGTATTTCCGTTTTTGTAAACAGGCACACCGAAAATAACATATTCCTCTCCGTTTGCGGAAATTTTTTCTCCGCTTATGTCGTAACCCATAAGCAGGCTTTTAAACCAGCTTTCGTTTTTAACGGAAATAATGCTTTGATTTGTTAAAACAAGCTTTCCCGCTCTGCTTATTGTTCCAAACCCGTCGCAGGAAATATATGCCTCTTCCTTTTCCAACAGAGCCAATGTTTCATCTTCGCTGTGAACAATTTCCTCTATGGCGTTGGAAAGAGATTTTACGGATGTCATATATTTATCCACGGTTTTACCGAATTCCTCAGCCGTATAATTGCTCTGGTTTATAAGATCGTTAGTTAAATCGCTGTTAAAGCTCTTATAGCTTATTTTAATAAAGCCTAAATAAAACAGAAAAATTATAAGTCCGATTACAAATATAACAAATAAATATTTTCTGCCTATTTTTTTGTAGCTTTCGTAGCCTTTTTTAATATTCATACTCCAATGCTGCTCCTGCCGTATAACCCGTCCGTAACACCCTACAAATAAATTATACCAAACCTTATATGAAATTTCAATATTTTTTGAAAATATCATTTTTGTTTATAAAATTTTAAAAAGCTTTAATGAAATGCTATGCCGCAAGGCAAAAAAATTTGCCCGGTGAAAAAATATCCACAGGGCAAAATATAAGCTTATTCAATAATTCCTCTTATTTCGTCAAGACTTTTAATTCCGTTATCCTCCATAAATTTCCTTATGCCGAAAACTGTTTTTTCCGTTGCTCTCGGGTCTGTAAAATTGGCAGTACCGACAGAAACCATTGCGGCTCCTGCCATTATAAATTCAATGGCGTCCGCCCAGCCGCAAATACCGCCCATACCAATAACAGGCACATTTACAGCCTTTGCGGTTTGCCAAACCATTCTCAACGCAACAGGCTTAACCGCAGGGCCGCTCATTCCTCCGATTTTATTTGCAAGCGCTGTTTTACGCTTGTAAATGTCTATCTTCATACCCGTAAGAGTGTTTATAAGTGAAATTGCGTCCGCTCCTGCCGCCTCTGCCGCTTTGGAGGTTTCCGTAATATCCGTAACATTAGGACTCATTTTTACAATAAGGGGCTGTTTTGCATACCTTTTAACCTCTCCAACCACCTTTTCAATCATTTTGCAGTCTGTTCCGAAAGCCATTCCGCCCTCGGTAACATTGGGGCAGGAAATATTAAGCTCCAGCATATCCACGTCCTCGTCCGCAAGCCTTTTTACAACATTAACATATTCTTCAATTGAGTGTCCGCACACATTTACAATAATTTTTGTGTCAAAACCTCTTAAGAAAGGTATGTCGTTTTCAATAAACCACTCAACCCCCGGGTTTTGCAAACCGACGGAGTTAAGCATACCGCCGTAAACCTCCGCAATTCTGGGGGAGGGGTTTCCGAGCCACGGCTTATCCGCCACGCCTTTAACTGTAACTGCGCCCAAATTGTTTAAATCCACAAAATCGGCATATTCTCTTCCGCTGCCAAAGGTTCCCGATGCGGTTGTAACAGGATTTTTAAACTCCACTCCCGCAATTTTTACTTTAGTGTCCGTCATTCCCATACAACCTCCCTGCTGTCAAAAACAGGCCCGTCCTTGCAAACCTTTTTGTATTCAAAGCCGTTTCCCTTTTTAATTTTTATAACACAGCCTACGCAGGCGCCTATGCCGCAAGCCATTCTCTCCTCCATTGAAACATAGGTTTTAATACCCCTGCTTTCGCCGTATTTCGCTATATATTTAAGCATAACCTTAGGCCCGCAGGAGTAAATTACATCTGCCTTTGCTCCAAGGCTTTCCATTAGCTGTACCACATTTCCGCAAAAGCCTGCAGAGCCGTCGTCCGTGGCAATATGTACCCTTGCGCCTAATTTTTCAAATTCCTCAGCCATATAACTGCCGCTTCTGTAGCCTAAAAATACGTCCGCATTTTTGCCCTGCTCCAAAAGCTCCTTTGCTGTTTGGTATAAAGGAGGAATACCTATTCCTCCACCTGCAAGTATAAAGCTGTTTCCCTCGCATTGAGGGTAGCCGTTTCCGCAAGCGCCCAAAACCCTTATATTGTCCCCCTCTTTAAGAGCGGAAAAAAGCTCAGTACCCTTGCCAGCAACCTGAAAAACAATTCTTAAAAAGTCCTCGCCGATTTCGCAAATGCTTATGGGTCTGGCAAGGAGATTTATGCCGTTATCGGGATAAACCTCTATAAACTGCCCTCTTTTTGCCAAAGGCGCAATTTGGGGCAGCCTTATTTTCAAATCGTAAATATTTTCACTTATTTCAGTGTTTTTTAAAACCGTTCCCGTTTCAATTTTTTTCATAAAAATCTTTCTCCGTTTAAAAGCTCATCGTTTTCTTTAATTAAGCCGTTAATATATTTTTCTGACGGCCCGCCCTCCACAGTTCTGCGGTTTACGCAGTTTTTAAGGTCTATCGCATCATAAATTTCATCGTCAAAAACAGGGGAAAACTGCCTGTATTCCTCAAGGCTGAGCTCTTCAAGGCTTTTGCCTGCATTAATGCAATAAAGCACAAGAGAGCCTATAATTGTATGAGCATCTCTGAAAGGAACGCCTTTTTTAACAAGCCAGTCCGCCGCATCTGTGGCATTCATAAATCCAAGCCTTGCGGAGGCAAACATTTTATCCTTATTAACTGTCATTGTGGCAAGCATATTTGTAAAAACAGGCAAACACATTTTTACCGTGTCAACAGCGTCAAAAACACCCTCCTTGTCCTCCTGCATATCCTTGTTGTAGGCAAGGGGCAAACCCTTTAAGGTGGTTAAAAGCGCCATAAGCTCTCCGTAAACCCTGCCTGTTTTTCCTCTTATAAGCTCCGCCATATCGGGGTTTTTCTTTTGGGGCATAATAGAGCTGCCCGTGGCATAAGCGTCGGATATTTCTATAAACTTAAACTGCTGAGAGCTCCACAAAACAAGCTCCTCGCAAAAACGGCTTAAATGCATCATTAAAACGGAAAGACAAAAAAGAGCTTCGCAGACAAAATCCCTGTCTGCCACTCCGTCCAAGCTGTTTTTTGTAATGCTGTCAAACCCAAGCTCCTTTGCAACCGCTCTTCTGTCCAAAGGATATGTTGTGGCTGCCAAAGCTCCCGAGCCTAAGGGCATAACATTTGTACGTCCGCAGCAGTCCTTCAGCCTGTCGCTGTCCCTGCCGAACATTTCAAAATATGCCAAAACATGGTGGGCAAGGGTTATGGGCTGTGCATTTTGCAGGTGGGTAAAGCCGGGCATAATTGTTTGTGTATTGTTTTTTGCAATATTGTTTAAAACCTTTAGCAAATTGTATATTAATGCCCTTATTTCCTTTATTTGGTTTTTAAGATACATTCTAATATCCAAAGCCACCTGATCGTTTCTGCTTCTGCCCGTGTGCAGCCTTTTGCCAACGTCCCCAATACGGCTTATAAGTATGGTTTCCACATTCATGTGAATGTCCTCAGCCTTTTCATCAAAGGTTACTTTGCCGTTTTCTATGTCGGAAAGTATTTCTTTAAGAGTTTTTATAATCAGCTCGGAGTCCTCCGCAGATATTATACCCTGCCTGCCAAGCATACGGGCATGCGCAACCGAGCCTGTTATGTCCTCCTTGTACATACGGCTGTCAAAGGAAATGGAGGAGTGGAAATGGTCGGTAAAAGCATCGGCCTCTGCCGTCAGCCGCCCGTTAGATAATTTTTTCATATAATTCACCTGCTTTAAAAAAGGGGCATTTAAGCCCCGTATAGAAATTATTTAATGTACTTTTTGTTAAGACCTTTAAGCGCTCTGACCTTGAGAGGCAAGCCAAACAGATTTATAAATCCCTCGGCGTCCTTATGAGAATAAAGCTCGCCTGTTGTAAAGCTTGCGATTTCAGCATCATACAAGCTGTAAGGAGATTTTACACCTGCGGAGATAATGTTGCCCTTGTAAAGCTTAAGCCTTGCCGTACCCGTAACATTTTCCTGCGTAGAGTCCACAAATGCCTGAAGAGCATCACGCAAAGGAGTAAACCACTCTCCGGAGTAAAGCAGCTCAGTGTATTTTGTTCTGATAATTTCCTTAAAAGCCGTTGTCTGCTTATCAAGGCATAAATATTCCAAATCTCTGTGAGCCGCATATAAAATTGAGCCGCCGGGAGTTTCATAAACGCCTCTGCTCTTCATACCGACACAACGGTTTTCAACAAGGTCGCAAATGCCAATACCGTTCTTTCCGCCCAGCTTATTTAATTTGTCCATAATGTCAATAGGAGATAAAGCCTCTCCGTCCACCTTAACGGGTATACCCTTTTCAAACTCAATTTCAACGTATGAAGGCTCATCGGGAGCTTCTTCGGGACTTACGCTTAACGTAAGCAGCTTTTTAAAGTCCGGCTCGTTTGCCGGATCCTCCAAATCAAGACCCTCGTGGCTTATGTGCCAAAGGTTTCTGTCACGGGAGTAGGACTGTTCCTTTGTCATAGGGAGGGGCAATCCTCTGTCTGCCAAATACTGCAGCTCCTCTTCACGGGAGGAAATATCCCAAATTCTCCAAGGAGCAATAACCTTAAGCTCGGGCGCAAGAGCCTTTATGGCAAGCTCAAATCTTATCTGATCGTTGCCTTTGCCCGTAGCGCCGTGACAAATTGCGTCGGCGCCCTCTTTAAGAGCGATTTCAACAAGCTTTTTGCCGATAAGAGGGCGTGCAATGGATGTACCCAGAAGATATTTATCCTCATAAATCGCGCCGCTTTTAACCATAGGATAAATATAATCGGTAATAAATTCTTCTCTAACATCAAGAATATATATTTTGGACGCGCCCTGTTTGAGAGCCTTTTCTTCAAGGCCGTCCGTTTCGCTGCCCTGACCCACGTCTATACAGCAGGCAATAATTTCGGGGTTATTATAATTTTCCTTAAGCCATGGAATAATTACGGAGGTATCCAACCCTCCGGAATAAGCTAAAACAATTTTCATTTTTCTTCCTCCTGTAAAATAAGATTATACTGATATACAGTATACAACCATTTTTATATTTAGTCAATACAAAATTTAGTTTTTATGCAAATTTTTAAATAATTATGCACATTTTATTAATAATTATGCAAATTATGTTTTACAATTATTATCAGAGATATTTATAATATAAGATAAGCCGTTAATTAATCGGCAATTTCTTAAAAATAAAATATTTTCCGTTTTGGTTTTGGCGGCTTATACGGCGGCAGGGCATAGCCTATTCAAGGATATTCGTACTCCGCTGCCGCTGCGCATACCTCAGAACTAAAAGCAGCTTAGAACCCGAAAGAAGCCGTACGCTGCCATAGGCAATTATGCAACAAATGCCTATGGCAGCGGTTTGCCGCAGCAAAGCTTATGAGCCTTAAGAGGCAAGGCGGAACTTCCTTGCCCGGTTAAAAAATTACTAATATGATTGTTATTTTATTGTTTTGGTATATATGTAATTTTTAAAGATTAATATGTCTATATATGCGGAGTTTAATATAAAATGTTCAAAAAATTTAAAAAATTTTTCAAATTTTTATTTACTATTTTAAATATTGTGGTATAATTAATTCATAGGGTATTTTATGCTTACAAATATTGTAGGCGGATATTATAATTTATCTCATTTAACGGCGTATGCCAAATAAATAATTTAAGGGGGAATTAAAAATGCCTAGAATGCAAACAATGGATGGTAACCAGGCTGCCGCAGAGGTGTCCTACGCTTTTACGGAAGTTGCCGGTATCTTTCCTATTACGCCTTCATCACCTATGGCTGAACACGTTGACGAAGACGCAGCCAGAGGTAAGAAAAATCTTTTCGGACAGACTGTTAAGGTTGTGGAAATGCAGTCAGAGGCCGGTGCCGCAGGCGCTGTTCACGGCTCTCTTTCAACAGGTGCTTTAACCACTACTTATACTGCTTCACAGGGTCTTCTTCTTATGATTCCTGATATGTATAAAATTGCGGGCGAGCTGCTTCCTTGTGTAATTCATGTTTCCGCAAGATGCGTAGCTTCTCATGCACTTAATATTTTCGGAGATCATTCTGACGTTATGGCTTGCCGTGCTACAGGCTTTGCAATGCTTGCATCATCAAGCGTACAGCAGGTTATGGATCTTGGCGCCGTTGCTCATCTTTCAGCCATCAAGGGCAAGGTTCCTTTCCTTCATTTCTTTGACGGATTCAGAACCTCTCACGAAATTCAGAAGATTGAGCTTCTTGACTACGAGGATTTGGACAAGCTTGTTGACAAACAGGCTATTAAGGACTTTAAGGCTCATGCTCTTAATCCCGAACATCCCGTAACAAGAGGTACTGCTCAGAATGGCGACATTTTCTTCCAAGCAAGAGAATCCTGCAACCCGTACTACAACAACGTGCCTTCAATAGTAGAAGAATATATGGCTGAAATCAGCAAGATTACAGGCAGAGATTACCAGCTTTACAACTACTACGGCGCTCCCGATGCGGAGAAGGTTATTGTTGCCATGGGTTCTATTTGCGAATGTATTGAAGAAACTATTGATTACCTTACAGCTAAGGGTGAAAAGGTCGGTCTTGTAAACGTACATCTTTACAGACCTTTTGTTGAGGATAAATTCCTTGCTGCAATTCCGGCAACTGCAAAGAAGATAGCCGTTCTTGACAGAACAAAGGAACCGGGAGCTCTCGGCGAACCTTTATATTTGGACGTTTGTACCGCTTTCTATAAGAAGGGTGACGTCAGAACAATTGTTGGCGGACGTTACGGCCTTGGCTCAAAGGATACAACTCCCGCAAATATTATTTCCGTATACGAAAATCTTGACTCCGATAAGCCGAAAAATCCGTTTACAATCGCTATTACGGATGATGTAACAAATCTTTCTCTTGAGGCAGGGCCTGAAATTGACGTTACGGGCGAAAATACAAAATCCTGTAAATTCTGGGGACTTGGCTCTGACGGTACTGTTGGCGCAAACAAGAACTCTATTAAGATTATCGGTGATCATACTGATATGTATGCTCAGGCATATTTTGACTATGACTCTAAAAAGTCCGGCGGTTTAACCTGTTCTCACCTTCGTTTCGGTAAAGACCCGATAAGAAGTCCATACCTTGTAACAACGGCTGACTTTGTTGCTTGCCATCAGCAGGCTTACCTTAAAAAGTATGATGTTGTTTCCGATATTAAAGAGGGCGGAAGCTTCCTTCTTAACACAATCTGGAAAGAGGACGAGCTTGAAGCTATGCTTCCCGCAGATGTTAAACGTCAGTTGGCAAAGAAACACATTAACTTCTATATTATAGACGCTGTTGAAATAGGTAAGGAGCTTGGTCTTGGAAACAAGACAAACGCTGTTCTTCAGGCTGCTTTCTTCAAGATTGCGGAAATTATTCCTATTGATGACGCTGTTGACTTTATGAAACAGGCTATTAAGAAAACCTACGGCCGTAAGGGTGACGCTATTGTTAATATGAACTACAATGCCGTTGACGCAGGTATTGCTCAGGTTAAGAAGATCGAGGTTCCCGCAAGCTGGGCAGACGCAGTTGACGATGAGGCTGCAGCAGTTGCCGAAAGACCTGAATTTGTTAAGAAGATAGTAGATCCTATGAATGCTCAGAAGGGCAACAAGCTGCCTGTTTCCGCATTTGTTGGTATTGAGGACGGTACATTTGAGGCAGGTACTGCCGCTTACGAAAAGAGAGGTATTGCGGTAGATGTTCCTGTTTGGGACGCTTCCAAGTGTATTGAATGTAATCAGTGTTCATACGTTTGTCCTCACGCAGCTATAAGACCGTTCCTTCTTACAGACGAAGAAGTTGCGGCTTCTCCTGCCGCACTTACCGTTAAGCCTGCTATTGGTATTAAAGAGCCTGCGGGACTTAAGTTTAAAATTCAGGTAGACGTGCTTGACTGTTTAGGCTGCGGCAACTGTGTAGACATTTGTCCCGCTAAGGAGTCTGCTCTTACAATGGTGCCTATTGATACTCAGAGTGATGAAATTCCCGCATGGGATTATCTTGTATCACTTCCTACAAAGGCTAACCCGATGAACAAGGCAACCGTTAAGGGCAGCCAGTTTGAAAAGCCTTTGTTTGAATTTTCGGGCGCTTGCGCAGGCTGCGGTGAAACACCTTACGCTAAGCTTATTACTCAGCTTTTCGGTGACAGAATGTACATTGCAAACGCAACAGGTTGTTCTTCAATTTGGGGCGCATCGGCACCGTCTACACCATATACAAAGAATGACAAGGGTCAGGGCCCTGCATGGTGTAACTCACTGTTTGAGGATAATGCCGAGTTTGGCTTAGGTATGTATACATCGGTTAAACAGCAGAGAGAGCTTGTTAAGGCTAAGGCTGAAAAGCTTATTGAGCTTTGCCCATGCGAAAAGACAAAGGCTGCCGCTGCCGCATGGATTGACACAATGAACGACGGCGAGGCATCTAAGGCTACATCCGCTGCTTTGGTTGAAGCGCTTGAAGGCTGCATCACTCAGGCAGAGGGCGAGGCTAAGACACTTGCACAGGATATTTTAGACGCTAAGGATCAGCTTGTTAAGAAGAGCCAGTGGATATTTGGCGGTGACGGCTGGGCTTACGATATTGGCTACGGCGGACTTGACCATGTGCTTGCTTCGGGCGAGGACGTAAACGTATTTGTATTTGATACAGAGGTTTACTCCAACACAGGCGGACAGGCTTCCAAGTCTACTCCACGTTCCGCTATTGCTAAATTTGCCGCTTCCGGTAAGAAGATTAGAAAGAAAGACCTTGGTATGATGGCTATGAGCTATGGCTATGTTTACGTTGCTCAGGTTAATATGGGTTACGACAAGAACCAGCTTATTAAGGCTCTTGTAGAGGCTGAGGCTTATCATGGCCCATCGCTTGTTATCGGCTATGCTCCATGTATCAACCATGGTATTAAGATGAACTTCTCACAGAAGGAAGCTAAGAGAGCCGTAGAGTGCGGTTATTGGCAGAACTTCCGTTATAATCCCGCTCTTGATGCAGAGGGCAAGAACCCATTTACACTTGACTCTAAGGAGCCAACAGAGTCCTTCCAAGACTTTATTAAGAGTGAGGTTAGATACAGCTCTCTTGCACGTCAGTTCCCGGATACGGCTGCCGAGCTGTTTGAAAAGTGTGAGGCTGATGCTAAGAGAAGACTTGACGGCTATAAAAAGCTTGCTGCTAAATAATTAAGGCAAAAACATTTTTTGACAAATATTTGATTTAAATAAATTTCAGACCGAGGTTCAATCACCTCGGTCTGTTTTTTTAACCAAATAAGGAAGTCCCCGCCTCTTAGGCTCATAAGTTTTGCTAAAGCAAAACCTGC
>CAYMAA010000024.1:0-17689 GCA_964388305.1 uncultured Lachnospiraceae bacterium
AGGGATGACAAGAACCCCAGAGGTACCCGTATTTTTGGGCCTGTTGCGAGAGAGCTTCGTGATAAGAAATTTATGAAGATTGTTTCTCTTGCACCCGAAGTATTGTAAGGAGGGCGTAACAGATGAAGATAAAAAGAGGCGATAAGGTTGTAGTTCTTGCAGGGAAAGACAAGGGCGCCACAGGCAAGGTGCTTGTAGTTGATGTTAAGAACAACAAGGTTATTGTTGAAGGCGTAAACAAGGTGACCAAACACCAAAAGCCCGGCAGAGGCGGACAGGGCGGCATTATTGAAAAGGAAGCACCTATTCATGCAAGCAATGTTGCCTATTTGGCAGACGGCAAGGGTACAAGAATCGGATATAAGGTTGAGACTGTTGTTGAGGACGGCAAAAAGAAAACCGTTAAAACAAGAATAGCAAAGTCCACCGGTGAAGAGATAGATTAATTTAATCGAAGGGAGGCAGTTTTAAGTGAATGAACTTAAGGAATATTATGAAAAGCAGATAGTTGACGCTATGATGCAGAAATTTTCATATAAAAACAAATTACAGTGCCCTAAGATTGATAAAATCGTTATCAACATGGGTGTTGGCGAGGCTAAGGAAAACGCCAAAGCTATTGACAGCGCAGTTAAGGATATGCAGGCGATTGCAGGTCAGAAACCGATTGTTACAAAGGCAAGAAAGTCTATTGCCAACTTTAAGTTAAGAGCAGGCGTTCCCATTGGCTGCAAGGTAACTTTAAGAGGCGAAAAGATGTACAGCTTTGCCAACAGGCTTATTAATGTTTCACTTCCTCGTGTAAGAGATTTTAGAGGAGTCAGCGCCGAGAGCTTTGACGGCAGAGGCAACTACACATTAGGGCTTAAGGAACAGATAATGTTTCCTGAAATTGAATACGACAAGATTGACAAAATCAGAGGAATGGATATTGTATTTGTTACAACGGCTAAAACTGACGAAGAGGCAAGAGAACTTTTAAGACTGTTCGGTATGCCTTTTAAGAAATAAGGGAGGAAGAATAATGGCAAAGAAATCATTAAAGTTAAAGCAGGCCGGCAAGGCTCGTTTTTCAACTCAGGCCTATACTCGCTGCAGAATTTGCGGAAGACCTCACTCAGTTCTTAAAAAATTCGGTATTTGCAGAGTATGCTTCAGAGAGCTGGCATATAAGGGACAGATACCCGGCGTTAAGAAGGCAAGCTGGTAATTCCGGAAAGGAGGTTATTTTAATGTCAATGAGCGATCCTATAGCAGATATGCTTACAAGAATAAGAAATGCCAATACGGCAAAGCGTAATACGGTAGATGTACCTTCTTCTAAGATGAAAACAGCTATTGCGGACATTTTAACAAACGAGGGTTACATTGAGGGTTACGAAATTATAGAAGACGGTATTAAGAAAACAATGAAAATAACGCTTAAATATGGTGTTGACAAAAACGAAAAGGTTATTTCGGGCATCAAGCGTATTTCCAAACCCGGTTTAAGAGTTTATGCACCTGCGGAAAAGATGCCTAAGGTTTTAAACGGACTTGGTGTTGCCATTGTTAGTACAAACAAAGGTGTTATTACAGATAAAGAAGCCAGAAAACTTGGTGTTGGCGGCGAAGTTATCGCATACGTTTGGTAATTTAGGAGGTGCAGATAAATGTCAAGAATAGGCAGATTACCTGTTGTCATTCCTGCGGGAGTTGAGGTAAAGCTTGCAGACGGCAATGAGCTGACTGTTAAAGGCCCTAAGGGTACACTTACAAAAGCATTCTCCAAGGAGCTGACAATTCAGGTAGAGGCAGGTCAGGTTGTGGTTACAAGACCAAGCGATTTAAAAAAGCACAAGGCTTTGCACGGTCTTACGAGAACACTTATTAACAATATGATTATAGGTGTTACGGAAGGCTACAAAAAGGTTTTGGAAATTAACGGCGTCGGTTACAGAGCCGCAAAGGCAGGCAAGAAGCTGACACTTACTCTCGGATATTCACATCCTGTAGAAATGATTGACCCTGAGGGAATTACTACAGTGCTTGACGGTGCTAACAAAATTACCGTTGAGGGTATTGACAAAGAAAAGGTTGGTCAGTATGCCGCTGAAATCCGCATTAAGCGTCCGCCCGAACCATACAAGGGCAAGGGAATTAAATACGATTACGAGGTTATCAGACGCAAGGCGGGTAAAGCAGGTAAGAAATAATTAAAAAGGAGTGAAAATCTATGATTACAAAAGCAAATCGCAAGGTTGCCAGAGTAAAAAGACACGAGAGAATCCGCAACAAAATCTCAGGTACTCCGGAACAGCCAAGATTAGCGGTTTTCAGATCTAACAAGCATATTTACGCTCAGATTATAGATGATGCTGCCGGCAATACTCTTGTTGCCGCTTCTACCGTAGAGGCAGAGGTTAAGGCGGCAGTGGAAAAAACCGACAATGTTGACGCAGCCAAGGCAGTTGGTACAGCCATTGCAAAAAAAGCTTTGGACAAGGGCATTAAAGATGTTGTTTTTGACAGAGGCGGTTTTATATATCATGGTAAAATTGCGGCTCTTGCGGAAGCGGCAAGAGAAGCCGGACTGAATTTCTGATAAAGGAGGGGAAACGTGTTGAATAATAAAATTGACGCAACAGCGCTTGACCTTAAGGACACACTTGTAACAATTAAAAGAGTTACAAAAACCGTTAAGGGCGGTAGAAATATGAGATTTACCGCACTTATGGTTGTTGGTGACGGTCAGGGTCATGTTGGTGTTGGCTTAGGCAAAGCAAAGGAGATCCCTGAGGCTATAAGAAAGGGTAAAGAGGACGCTATGAAGCACCTCATATATATTGAAAGAAACGAGGACGACAGTCTTTATCACGAAATTCATGCAAGCTTTGGCGGGGCAAAGGTTCTTTTAAAGCCTGCTCCTCAAGGTACGGGTATTATCGCAGGAGGCCCTGCCCGTGCGGTTATGGAGCTTGCGGGAATTAAGAACGTAAGAGCAAAGTCTTTAGGCTCCAACAACAAGCATAACGTATGTAATGCTGTTATTGAAGGACTCAAGTCCGCAACTACCCCTGAAACCGTTGCAAGGTTAAGAGGAAAGACTGTTGAAGAAATTTTGGGCTAAGGAGGGCGTGAGATATGAAGATCAGAGTTGAACTTGTAAAATCACCTATAGGTGCGCTTCCTAAGCACAGAAAAACTGTTGCCGCTTTAGGACTTAAAAAGCTGCACAGCGTAAATGAGTTTGAGGAGAACGATGCCATAAAAGGTATGATCAAGCAGGTATCACATCTTTTAAAGGTTACGGAAATACAGTAAAAAGGAGGTGTATCCCATGAAGTTAGGTGAATTAAAACCGGCTTTAGGTTCAAATACAGATAATTTCAGAAGAGGCAGGGGTCATGGCTCGGGTAATGGCAAAACTGCCGGTAAGGGACATAAGGGACAGAATGCACGTTCGGGCGGCGGCGTAAGACCGGGCTTTGAAGGCGGACAGATGCCTCTTTACAGAAGAATTCCCAAGAGAGGTTTTAAATGTATTAACACAAAAGAAATTGTGGCAATAAATGTTTCTCTTTTAAATGATGTATTTGAGGACGGCAGTGTTGTTGATATTGCCGCATTACAGGCAAAGGGACTTGTTAGCCACCCAAGAGACGGCGTTAAGATTTTAGGGAATGGAGAAATTACTAAAAAGCTTACTGTTAAGGTGAACTTTTACAGCACATCTGCAAAAGCAAAAATTGAAGCAGCCGGCGGAAATGCTGAGGTGATTTAATGTTTAATACACTTAAAAATGCCTTTAAGGTTAAGGATATTAGAACGAAAATCATATATATGCTTGTTGTGCTTTTGGTAATAAGGTTTGGTACACACATTCCCGTACCCGGTTTGGATATTGCAAGGGCAACAGCCGAAAACGGCGATGCCGCAAACACATTATACAACTTTATTGCAGGCGGTCAGTACGGTACAATATTTGCCATGGGTATTGGGCCATACATTACCGCATCTATCATTATGCAGCTTTTAACTGTTGCTATCCCCAAGCTTGAACAGATTAACAAGGAAGGGGAAGAGGGCAGAAAGAAGATTAACAAGTGGACGAGATACATGGCTTTGGCGCTTGCGGTGCTTCAGGGCGCAGGGCAGATTTATTCCGTTCATTCATTCTTCACATACAAAAACTGGTTTGTTTACATTGTTGCGCTTGTAACAATGGTAACAGGTACAATTTTTGTAATGTGGTTAGGCGAGCTTTTAACGGAAGCGGGAATAGGCAACGGTTCATCATTTATCATCTTTGCCAATATTCTTGATAAGCTTCCAAACGCAATTTTTGCTCTTAACACAGAGGTTACGGGGCAAAATGCAATGGCTTATGTTAAGGTTGGAGTTCTGCTTGTATTATTTGTTGCTCTTATTGTTTTTGTTATTCTTGTTCAGGACGGCGAAAGACGAATACCCGTTCAGTATACAAGAAAGATGGCAGGGCGGGGCTTTGTTGGAAGTCAAACCTCATTTATACCCATTAAGGTAAACATTGCGGGTGTTATGTCAATTATCTTTGCCATTTCGCTTTTGCAGTTTCCGCAGACAATACAGCAGTTTATACCCGGCACACACCCAACATTGAACAGTATTGTGAACATACTTTCAATACACAAGCCTGTTGGCTGTATAATTTATATGATTCTTATATTCTGCTTTACTTTCTTCTACACATCATTTGCCTTCAACTCCGTTGAGGTTGCCGATAATATGAAGAAGGGCGGCGGACTTGTTCCCGGAGTAAGACCCGGCAAGCCTACGGCAGAGTATATTCAGGGAATTGTTGACAGAATGTCGCTTATTGGCGCTTGTTTTTATGCAATAATTGCATTTGCGCCAATTCTTATGCAATGGATATTCAGAATACAGGTATCCTTTGGAGGCACAACACTTCTTATCGTATCGGGCGTTGCTCTTGAGCTTATTAAACAGCTTGAGTCACAGCTTGTTATGAGAAATTATAAGGGATTTTTAGATTAAAATTTATATCGGTCAGTTCCCTGCCCTTTGGCAGGGAAGGCCGACGGTTTTGTTAGGAGGAGCAAAAATGAAGTTAGTTCTTATAGGCTGCCCGGGTGCGGGAAAAGGCACACAGGCAAAAGTATTATCTAATCATTTTAATATTGCTCATATATCTACGGGAGATTTATTAAGAGAGCAGGTTGCGGCAGGCACACCTTTAGGACTTAAGCTTAAAGGTATTATGGAAAGCGGCGGACTTGTTTCCGACGAGATTGTTGAAGGACTTTTGGCAGAGAGAATTAAAAAGGACGACTGCAAAAACGGCTATATTTTGGACGGCTACCCGAGAAACGCAAGCCAGGCTGAAGGCCTTGGAGCGATTGTGGGAGAGCTTGACAAGGTAGTTGTTATAGAAGTGCCTGACGATGCCATTGTTGACAGAATGGCAGGAAGAAGAAGCTGCGGAGAGTGCGGCGCTATGTACCATGTTAAAAACAATCCTCCTAAGGTTGAGGGCGTTTGCGATAAGTGCGGCAGCGAGCTTGTTACAAGAGCCGATGACAATGAGGCTACAGTTAAGCACAGGCTTGATGTGTATCATTCTCAAACAGCGCCTGTAATAGATTTTTACAACAACAGAGGAATTGTTTTGAGGATTGACGGCAGAAAAGCCATTGAGGAAGTTTCCGAAGAGCTTATTGAAGCCTTGGAAAATATTTGATTTTTATGCCGTTGCGGTGTATAATTAAGGTTAAGGCAATTCCGCATTACTTTAATTTGGCAGTTGGAGTGGATATATAATGTTTAGCATAGGTCAGTTGGTTTATTCCAAAAACGGACGGGATAAGGGCTTTGCCTTTATTGTTGTTGGTATTGAGGACGGTTACGTTTACATTGCTGACGGCAAAAGAAGAAAGCTTAATAAACCCAAGAAGAAGAAAATAATTCATGTTCAGAGAGTAAACAGAATTGATTTGGACATTAAAAACAAAATTGAAAGCGGAGCTTTTTTAATGGACTCCGACATAAGATCCGCTCTTTGCAAATTGACAAATTGTGGGAGTAATAGTTAAGGAGGTGTAAGCCTTGTCAAAGAATGATGTTTTGGAATTTACGGGAACAGTAATTGAAAAGCTGCCCAACGCTACTTTTTTGGTAGAGTTAGACAATAAAATTACCATAACAGCTCATATTTCAGGTAAGCTGAGAATGAATTATATCAGAATAATTCCCGGAGATAAGGTGAAAGTTGAAATGTCACCTTATGATTTAACTAAAGGAAGAATTACCTGGAGAAATAAATAAAGGAGTGAATAAAATGAAGGTTAGACCATCAGTTAAGCCTATGTGCGAAAAGTGCAGAATTATAAGAAGAAAAGGCTCTGTTAGAGTTATTTGCTCAAACCCCAAGCATAAGCAGAAGCAGGGTTAAGAGTACAGCGTTTTACGCTTTATTAAGTTAATATGGTTTAAGAGGGGGAGTACCCCGTGAAAACCTGACAGTTTTGATAGTAACATTATGTATACAGATTTGTTTTATACAGGAGGTGCGAATTAATGGCTCGTATTGCGGGTGTTGATTTACCAAGAGAGAAAAGAATAGAAATAGGCCTTACCTATGTTTACGGTATAGGGCGTTCAAGATCCAATAAAATTTTGGCAGAAGCGGGAGTAAACCCTGACACAAGAGTTAGAGATTTATCTGATGATGAGGTTGCGAGAATTGCAGACATTATTGCTAAAGATGAGCAGCATCATGTAGAGGGTGATCTTCGCCGTCAGATTGCGCTTAACATTAAGCGTCTTACAGAAATCGGATGCTACAGAGGTATTCGTCACAGAAGAGGGCTTCCCGTTAGAGGGCAGAAAACCAAGACTAACGCAAGAACAAGAAAAGGCCCGAGACGTACTGTTGCCAATAAGAAGAAATAATCTTTAGGAGGTTTGGAAAATGGCTAAGAAAACAGCTAAAAGAGCCACAGGCCGCAGACGCCGTGACAGAAAAGTGGTTGAACGTGGTCAGGCTCATATTCAGTCAAGTTTTAATAATACAATTGTAACTATTACAGATGCCGCAGGTAATGCTCTTTCATGGGCATCAGCAGGTGAGTTGGGTTTTAGAGGCTCCAAAAAGAGTACGCCCTATGCAGCTCAGATGGCAGCAGAAAAGGCAGCTAAAGCAGCTAAGGACTATGGTCTTAAAACTGTTGAAGTATTTGTTAAAGGCCCGGGATCCGGCAGAGAGGCCGCAATCAGAGCATTGCAGGCTTGTGACCTTCAGGTAACACTTATTAAGGATGTTACACCTGTTCCTCACAACGGATGCAGACCACCAAAGCGCAGAAGAGTTTAATCAGGGAGGTTAGTTGAGATGGCTAGAGAAAGAGGTCCTATTATTAAAAGATGCCGTTATCTGGGAATCGAACCAAGCTACCTTGGTTCATCCAAAAAGCTTGGCAGAAGAAAGAGAAATATGCGTAAGCTCAGTGAATACGGTGTTCAGTTAAAAGAAAAACAGAAGTTAAAGTTTATATACGGTGTTTTGGAAAGACCTTTCAGAACATACTATGAAAAGGCTGACAAAATGCAGGGTATTACAGGTGAAAACCTTCTTGCGCTGCTTGAAATGCGTTTGGACAATGTTGTTTACAGACTGGGACTTGGCAGAACAAGACGTGAAGCAAGGCAGATTGTAAGACACAACCTTATTACAGTAAACGGCAAAAAGGCAAACATTCCTTCAATTGAGGTTAAGGTTGGAGATGTTATTGCAGTTAAGGACAGCAAGAAGGATCTTGAAAGATTTAAGCAGGTTCTTGATACTACTCACTCCAGAATTGTGCCTGCATGGTTAGACGCTGACCGGGAAGGCTTAAAGGGTACGGTAGCAGCAATGCCGCAGAGAGATCAGCTTGATTTTCCGATTAACGAAACGCTTATTGTCGAGTTGTACTCTAAATAATGATTTATATAGTATACTACAAAATATTACAAGGAGGTTCGTCACATGTTTGAATTTGAAAAGCCTCGCATTGATATAGCTGAAATCTCTGAGGACGGGAAATACGGCAAATTTATTGTTGAACCGTTGGAAAGAGGTTACGGTATTACTCTTGGCAATTCTCTCAGAAGGATTTTATTGTCATCGTTACCCGGAGCTGCTGTAAGCAGTGTGAAATTTGATAATGTATTGCATGAATTTTCTACTATTCCCGGTGTTAAGGAGGATGTTACTGAAATCATCTTAAACCTTAAAAACCTGGCAATTAAAAACAACAGTGATAGCCCTGAGCCTAAAATTGCCTACATTGACTTTGTAGGCGAGGGCGAAATTAAAGCAGGCGATATTAAGGTAGACCAGGATGTGGAAATAGTTAATCCTGACCTCCATATTGCTACTTTAAGCGGCGGCGCCGAAAGCAAGCTGTTTGTAGAAATTACTATTACAAAGGGCAGAGGATATGTAGAGGCCAACAAGAAGAAATCCGAAAAGTCTATTAGGATTATACCGGTGGACTCTCTTTATACACCCGTTACCCGTGTAAACTTTCAGGTAGATGATACCAGAGTCGGGCAGGTTACGGACTACGACAAACTCACTTTAGAGGTTTGGACAAACGGTACAATAGCTCCCGACGAGGCTGTGAGCCTTGGGGCAAAGGTATTAAGCGAGCATCTTAATTTATTTATCGATCTTTCAGAAAATGCCAAAAATGCTGAAATTTTGGTGGAAAAGGAAGAGGGCAAGAAAGAAAAGGTGCTTGAGCTTACCATTGAAGAGCTTGACCTGACTGTTAGAAGCTACAACTGCTTAAAGCGTGCAGGCATTAACACTGTTGATGATTTAGCTAAGAAAACAGAAGAAGATATGATGAAAGTACGAAATTTAGGTCGCAAATCACTTGAAGAGGTACTTAACAAGCTTGCCGAATTGGGTCTTTCGTTAAGCCCCAGTGAGGAATGATGAAATAGATTTAAGGAGGTTTAGTAATGGCCGGTTATAGAAAACTTGGACGTACATCGAGCCAGCGTAAAGCGCTTTTACGCAACCAGGTTACAAACTTATTATACAAAGGAAAAATAAGAACTACCGAAAGCAAGGCTAAGGAAATAAGAAGCATTGCTGAAAAGCTTATTACATTAGCTAAAAAAGAGGCTAACAACTTTGAGAGCGTTACTGTTACCGCAAAGGTAGCAAAAAAGGACGCACAGGGCAAGAGAATTAAAGAGGTTGTAAACGGCAAGAAGGTTACTGTTTTTGAAGAGGTTCAGAAAGAGATTAAAAAGGATATGCCCTCCAGACTTGCCGCAAGAAGAAGAATTTTAGCTTATCTTTACCCTGTAACAGAGGTTCCCGCAAACGGCAGAAAGGTTAGAGCAAACACTGTAAGCGTAGATATGGCTGCTAAAATGTTTGACGAGATTGCACCTAAGTATGCGGACAGGAACGGTGGTTACACAAGAATAATTAAGCTTGGCGCAAGAAAAGGCGACGGAGCTGAAGAAGTTATTATTGAGCTTGTATAATTAATAATAAACAATAATAAAAATACCCCTTCGGTGAAAAATCCGAGGGGGTTTATATTTGGCATTAATTTGCCGTTATTTATTCTTCCGCTGTGTTTTCAACAATAAGCGACGGTACTTGAACATCTCCCATTTGTATTTTGCCCGTAGTGTTACCCTTTATGCTTTTTCCGTTTATAAGGCTTTCCGCCAAATCCGCACAGACGGAAGCCTGCTTTGGAATGTTAAGATCGGCTGAGAAGGAGATACCCTGCTTATTTGTGCCGCCTAAGCCTGTTATTAAGGGAAGGGTCTTGCAGGCTTGGGATGTAATGCGGGAAAGACAGCCTTGCGCAAGGCTGTCGCTTGAGGCGACACACACGTCAAGGTCATTTTTCAGGTAATAGCCTGAAAGATAATAGGCAAAATTGTTTATAATATCAGTATCATTTTTAGCAGTGGTCGTACACTGTTCTATTGAGGTGCGGTTAGAACGGCAGTTAAGCGTGCCCGATTGGAGAGCAGGCTTTAGTACTTCCATTATGCCGTTAAAAAATTCCGTTGCGGAGTAAGTCGGCTCACCCATTATAAACTCTATTGTGCCGGCTGATGTGTTTTGCTCTGTTTTACTTAATATAAAGCTGCCTGTTTGTATGCCTGCCTCGTTATAGTTTGGTGAAATAAAGCAGTCAACAGAGCTTCCGTCATTTAGCGGATTGTTTATGTTTATTACGGGAATATCACTGTATTTTTCCAAATTCAGTGAAAAATCGTTTACAGGCTCTATTATAAGACAGCTTATATTTTGGGATATAAGCTCATTTATTTGCTCTTGCTGAGTTTTTCCGTCATTTTGGGCATAACGCAAAATTATATTATAGCCTTTTTGGTAGAGGCTGTTTGTAAGCTCCTTTGCAAGAGCGGCGGAATAGTCTGTTTCCTTTGGGAGAGATATTGCCACGTTAATTTTTTCCGCTGGCATATCATCTGCTTTTTCAGTCTGTTCGGGCGCTTTTGCGCAGGACGTAAACAACAAAAGCAGTAAAATTATAATTGTAAAGAGTTTAAATTTCATAATGCACCTCAATTATTCCAACGTTTTCCTTATATTTATCAAGAGAGATTATTGCCTATCTGCAAGGTGAAGCTCCTGCTTCAAGGCTCTTTGAAGTATTGCCGAAACATTTACGCCACTGCGTTTTGCCTCTGCATCCAGCCAAGACGGCAGAGCAACATTGCGGCGAACCGTTCTTAAATCGTTTTGTCTGCGATATTCCGCAAAATCAATATCAACCAGTGTAACAATATCGCTCTCGTTTTTCTTTTTAACTGTACCGATTTCAGACGGCCCGGGAAGTTCCTTGTGTCCATTCTCCATAACAATGCCCATCATTCCGATGGCATCCCGTGCCATTTCAATGGCGTCTATTACGCTATCGCCCTTAGTATTGATATTGAAGTCCGGAATATAAACCACATAGCCGCCCTCACTCAAAGTCAGTACCACAGGGTAGGCATTCTTCATTGTGCCACCTCCGCAACAGCGCCCTCACTGTACAGTGTTTCGGGGGCAATGTCTATATCTCCGTCATTCCAAACAGGAATTCCATAATCAATATATACACTCCTAAACACTTTATCATCAGCAAGAGGTGCAAACGCAGGGGTATCAAGCAACGGTGTAAAGTCAAATATCCGTGTTTCACCCGTGTTAAATCTCACCCACAGCATATGCCCGTCCATCGGGCGTACACCGCACACCTGTAATTCCGGGGCTTGTTCCCCGGCATATGCAATTCCGTCCATGATATACATTTTACATACCTCCTATCTCAACGGCTCAATTTTATTAAACGGCATACCTCTCACAGCATTATTCCAAGCTCTGTACAATTCGTCCTCATGAATGGCAAGCCATGCCTGAACCATCCTTAACTGCTTAACAGGGAGATTTGTATCGGCATTATACGAAACCGTATAGCCGTTGTTAGCCGTGTAATGCACAACTAAGTACTTAATTCTGCTTATAACTACAACGTATTAATATATTCCAAAAGCTCTTTTGCTATAGTGGTTGTTCTGCCGCTGTGACCCGAGTATTCCAACATTACGGTAACTGCGTATTTTGGCGAGTCATAAGGGGCAAAGCAGGTAAACCACGAGTGATCGTTTTCTGTGCCGTTTTCGGCAGTGCCTGTTTTTCCGGCAATATCCACAATGGAGGAGTTGGCGGCAGTACCTGTACCCTCCAAAACTACCTGCCGCATAAGCGAGCGTATGGCTGCTGCGGTGGTTTGCGTCATTATTGTATTTATTGCCTCGGGCTGAGTTTTGGACAATGTTCTGCCCGATCTGCTTTTTGTTCCCTTAATTATTTGAGGGGTGTACATTGTGCCGCCGTTAGCAACGGCAGATGTAATCATATTTATATGCAGGGGGGTTACCATTGTTTTGCCCTGCCCTATGGAGGTATCTACAATTTCAGTATTGTTGGCGTCCGTGCTTAGGCTGAATATGCTTTCGGTATGCTCCAAAGGGTAGTTATAGTCCTTATTATAGCCTAAGTTAAGCGCTTGGGACACAATAGCGTTTGCGCCCAGCTTTAGGGCGGCATTTGCAAAATAACCGTTGCAGGAGTTTTTAAAGGCATCGGTCAGTCCCTCAGCGCCGTGAGCGTATGTGTTATAGCACCGCAGAGCCTTGTTTCCAAAATAATTTATGCCGTTACAGTTATATGTCAGGTCGGAATAGCCGTTATCTATAATAAGCTGTGCCATACCTATTTTAAAAACCGAGCCGGGAGGATAAAGACCCTGCGCCGCTCTGTTTAAAAGAGGAGTGTTTTCCGTATCCGTTGTCAGGTAGTCCCAGTTTTCTTCTATTGCCGAAGGGTCGTAGTTGGGATAGCTTACCATTGCTTTTATGGCGCCCGTGTTTACATCCGAAACAACTATAGAGCCTTTTTTGCCGTCTAACAGCTCGTATGCCTTTTGCTGTATGCGGTGGTCTATTGTAAGAACAACGGTGTTGCCCGTTAAAACATAGCCGTTTTTAAGGGGAGCAAAAAAGTCATATTCCGCCTTATAATCATCGGGGAGAAGGCTGCCTATATCCACATTTCCCCCTTCGGGGATTTTATTGTAAATATCCTTTATTTCACTGTCTATATCCGAGTCCTCATAAATGGCGGCTTCCGATGTGGTTTCGGCAGAGGTTTCTTCCGTTTCGGTTTCTTCGGATGATTCTCCTTCGGGCACAACCGCTTCGCCGCTTGCCAAATCGTCATCGCCCGCAACAAAAGCATCCAAGGCATAGGCAGGCTGACTGAAAGGATTTTTGCCCGTTAATGAAAACTTGCCTTTTTTAAACACTTTATTTGTAAGTATATACAGAAATTTTTGGAGAGTTGCGTTATGGAGTGTTAAAAGCTCTGCATTGCAGGCGCTTTCTATGCCTGTTTTGCCCATATCCGTATAGCCTGTTATATGGCAGTACATTTTGGGGTAGTTATACACCCTTTCGTATCCCTCATCTCCCAATGCGCTTTCAGCAATTACAATGCCGTTTTCGTCCTCTATATTTCCTCTTTTTACGGCATTTTCCTCCGCAGTAAGCCGCAGGTTGTAGGGGTTGTTTATAACTCTCGGAGCCTCCGCAAGGGCAAACCAGATAATATATACAATTAAAGCGGCAAATATGCCGAAAATTACCCAAAATATTATTTTAATGTTTCTGTTTATATTCATAACAATTACCCCCTTACCCTATTACGCAAAGGCCCGTTGTTTGGGTTGTGATAACCCTTTGGAGATGGCATGGTATTGGTTTTGCGGCGGCGTTTTTTGGGGCGTTTGTCATCGGGGCCGTATTTATTTTGAGAGCTTTCCGTTTTTGGCTCGTATATCCAAAGGAGTATACCTATAATTATGGTAGTAATTACGGCGGATGTGCCGCCGTAGCTTATAAGGGGCAGAGTAACACCCGTCATGGGTATGAATTTTGTAACACCGCCTATTATTAAAAATGTTTGGAAAGCTATTAATGCGGTAAGACCCGATGCCAATATGGCTTTAAACTTATCGCTTGTGTTAAGGGCGGAGCGAACACCGCAGTATATTAGAGTAAGATACACCAAAACAACAAATATTGAAAAAATTATGCCAAACTCCTCGCATATTGCGGAAAAAATAAAGTCATTTTCCACTATGGGAATAAATGTGGCATAGCCTTTGCCCAAGCCGCTGCCCCACAAGCCGCCGCTGCCTATGGCAAAAAGCGACTGAGCTATTTGGTAGCCGCTGTTGGCAATATCACCCCACGGGTTTTGCCATGCCTGTACTCTTACTCTTATATGAGAAAAAAGATAATAAGCGCAAACAGAGCCTAACGCTGCCATGGAAAGGCTTGCCAAGGTTAAAACAATGTTTGTTGTGGAAATGAACATAATTATAACAAGTGTTGTAAAGAAAATAAGCGCAGAGCCTAAATCCTTTTGGGCAACAAGCGCCGCCACAAAAAATGCGCCTATGCACATTTGCGCAACGGTTTGTTTAAATGTTATGCTGCGGCAAAATACAGAGGCATAATAGAAAACAAAAAGGAGCTTAACTATTTCCGACGGCTGAAATGAAAAGCTGCCTATGTATATCCAGTTTGTAGCGCCTCTTGTGGTTGTACCCAAAACAAAAGTAAGCAGTATAAGGACAATGCCTACCGCAAGATAAAGGGGCTTTAGCTTATAAAGATTTCCCGTATATTTTAAAATAGGCTTTATAAGCAAAATTGCCGCAGTGCCTATGAAAAAATAAATCATTTGTTTAAGGGCAAGGGCAGGGTTTAGCCTTTGGAGCACAACAAGGCTTATATCCATTAAAAAATACATACAGTTAATGGCAAGACCGTTTATACGGTTATAAACAAGGGCAATAAGCACGGGCATAAAAATTACAAGCACAAGACCCCCGATTGCAGTTGTTAAAAAGTCCTCTACGGGGACTTGGGAGTTAAAGTACAGCACCGCATAAGAAAGAATGTGAAAAAGCACAATTGTAATACGCTGCAGCTTTACCGCCGAGGTGCTTTCAGCAGAGGGGTAGTCTATATTTCTGCCTTTGGACACAAGATAAAAGCTTTGCAGGCAGAATATGAACATAAGCAGTATAAAAATGTATTTTGAAAGGAATATAATAAGCTCTATCATATTACTTGACTCCTTTTAGATAATGACCCTTTGGGTATGCGGCATTTTTTCCTAAAATTAATGTATTGTAATGGTTTTGTATAAGCTCCGCCGTTTGCTGTTCCGTTTCCGTTGTAAATATAAGACGGTAGGAGGAGGGTGAGAGGGAGCGGATTTCCGAGGGGGAGTTTAATATAAAAACAGGCCGGCTGCTTAAAATTTTGGCATAGCAGCCGTTACAGTCGGTTATTATGGGGTATTCCTCACCAACTCTGTCCCTTAGAGCATAATTGTCCTTATTATGGCGCAGGCGGCAAAAACGCTTATTTGTGTTTGCGCAAAAGTTGCCTATGGGGCATTGCTCCGTTACCATTAGAGGCAGCCTGCCGTATACTATAAGCTCCGTGTTTTCTCCGCAAAGAGGGACAAGCTCCCCGGGGGAAAGCTCCGTTGAAAGGGTTATACCGCTATACATATTAAGAAGCGTTTCGGCTGTAAAAGTGTTATAAACACCCAGTGTATGGTCGCATATTATTTTTTTATCCGTTTTAATATTTGTAAGATTACGGGTGAGGTAGCCTGTTATTGGGGTTTTATTAAGCTCCTCCACTACTGATTTTATTTTTTTGGCATAATGCTCTCTTATTATTTCGGGAAGTGCGTAGAATATTTCCTTACCCTCACATGGTTTTGCAAGAGAGGGGTTATTTACATATATTCTTTTTACGGGAGAATTAAGCGCTGCCCTTAGCTGCTCGGGGGTAGTTACCTCTGCGGACAAAAATGCAGGCTTTGCTGTTTTGGAAATTACGGGAGGGGCGGGCAAAACGGGGGTTTCCCTTAAAGCATTATTTATTATTGCCTGTTCAAGCATTTGGCAGGCGGTACGTCTTAATTCATTAAGCTCGCTTACGGGATAGTATATGTCATTATCCGTTTCTGTTTTTACAAAATTAAACACAAAGGGTGTATTGCCTGTTTTTGAAAGGCGGCTTTGTATTTCTGCGGGGGCGAGGGGTTTGGACAGGGCATTTTGCGGCGGCTGCGCCTGTGCCGTTACGGAAATTTTGCCCCATTTGAGCGTAAGGAGGGTTGGCTTGCCAAAATGCGCCGTAAATTCCGCACTTACGGTAATTTTGCGGCTTTCCGTTTTTGCCGTACGGTTTAAGCTGTCCGTCAAATGCTTATCCGAGGAAAGATAAACAGTATCTCCCGTTTTACCCTTTAGGTAAAAAAGGGCGGGTTTATTTTGGGGAATTTCCTTTGAAATGTTTGTGCCTGTCCGGCGGTTTGCGATTTCTATGCCGTCGCCGCAGTGAAGAGCTTGTGTAAAAACTATTTTGCAGGACTTATTGTTGTGCCAAATCACCGTTCCTATTTTTCTGCCGGTGTTTTTAACCGTATTTGTCAGCATTGACCTGCCTTTATCCGCTTTGTAGTAGCTGCCCGAAAATGAGCCGCCTCTATTGAAAACCTGAAGAAGATTTTTTTCGTCCTCTTCTTCCAAGGGTATATTTTTGTTTTGAGAAAGAGAAAGCTCCAAATACTTTTTATATGTTTTTACGGTTTGGGTGACGTAGGCAGGACTTTTTAATCTGCCCTCTATTTTAAAAGCGCTTACTCCTGCATTTATTAATGAATAAAGGTTATCTGCCGTCATAATATCCTTTGGGGAAAGGAGAGCGCCCTTTGCGGCGGTTTTGCCGTTTTTTAAAAGAGTATATTCCATACGGCAGGGTTGTGCGCACTGACCCCTGTTTCCGCTTCTGCCACCTACAAATGAGGAGTACAGACAGCGCCCCGAATAGCACACGCAAAGAGCGCCGTGGACAAATGCCTCTATATCTGCGGTATTGCCAAGCGCCGAATGTATTGCTTTTATATCCTGCAAATTAAGCTCTCTTGCAAGCACAATACGGCTTGCGCCCAGCTTTTGAACCGCTTTGGCGGTATCCGTGTTATGCACCGTCATTTGGGTGCTTGCGTTTATGGGAATATCGGGAAAGTACTTTTTAAACACGCTGAAAACACCTATATCCGCCGTTATAAAGGCATCTGCGCCCTTTGAGTAGAAAAGGGCGGCGAGGGAAAGCATGGGCATAAGCTCCCGTTGCTTATACAGTATGTTAAATGTAATATATACTTTTACACCCCTTAAATGACAGTAGTTTATAACATTTATTATTTCCTCGTTTGTAAAGTTATTGGCATAGGCTCTGGCGTTATAGGCCTTTGCGCCCAAATATATGCTGTTGGCGCCTGCGTTTACTGCCGCAATTGCGGAGGCATAGCTGCCGCAGGGAGCTAAAATTTCGTAATCATTCACACAAATCACTTCTTTTATTTGCCTGCTTTGGCGGCTGCCGCTTTAAGCGCGGCTAACTCCTCTTCCGTTTGCTTTAATTTATCCGTGAGATTTTTGTTTTCCTTTTTTGTTCTGCCGTTTTCCGACTTAATATCGTTAAGCTCTTTAAGTATTGTTTCACGGTCTTTATCCTTATCCTTTATTTTGCCGTTTTTATCAGCCTTTGCGGGGCGAAGTCCCGAATCCGTTATAATATCGTTAAGATGCTTTATTTCCATTTTAAGGGAGTTTATTTCCTCCGTATCCGCAGAGGCAATCGTTTGAGCATCGGCAAGCCTGTTCATAAGCTCCTCATTGGTCGCTGTAAGAGTCTCCGCATCCTTTTGCGCCGATAAAAGGGCGGTTTTTAATTTATCCGCCTCGGCTTTTGTGCTTGAGATCTGTGTTTCAAGCTCGAATATTTTATTATTAAGGTCGGAAAGAGCCTTAACGTCCTTCCCTGTATTATTTGCCTGTTTAAAAAGGTCATCAACTATATTTAAAGCAAGCATTATGGGAAAGTACTCCGAAAGACGAGTGAGAGAGTCTGTGCTTTTAGCAATTTCCGCATACTTTCTGTCCACATAGGCTGCTACGGATTTTATATATTCTTCATCTTCTGTTGTGCCAAGCTTATAAATTCTTCCGTTTATAAGCACTTC
>CAYMAA010000025.1:0-17551 GCA_964388305.1 uncultured Lachnospiraceae bacterium
ATAAGGGTTGATACACCTGTTGACAGATGTTATAAGACGCTTGCTTACAACCTTTTCGCCGTTTTCACGTCCTCTTGCGATAAGTGTATATAAGCCTTCCTGCTCATTTAAAATATTTCTGAGAAAATCTCCCCCGGGAATAGGCTGAATAAGTGTTATACCCCCGTTAAATTTGCCTGCTTCATTTAATGAATCAAACATATAATCTACAAAAGCGCGAAGAAAGTTGCCCTCGCCAAACTGAATTACTTTTTCGGGCAAAACCTTTTTGTTGCCAATTACTAAAGAATTTTCAAATTTAAAGCCGTTGGTTAAAAGGCTTCTGTTAAGTTTTTCCATTTTAAACCCTCCATTACTTAATTACTGATAATTTTCAGACTTATTAGGATAGAAAATACCTCATAATCTTGTTTATATTATACAACTAATTTAATATTAAATCAATTACTTTTTGATAAAAAAACCAAAAATCAGTAATCATAGTCATAGCAATTCTCATAATTGTCAAAATCGTCAAATTTTTCATAGCCTCGTTTAATATTTTTTATAATAGGCTTTAGCATTAAGTTGCAATATTCCAAATCAAAATCCCTGTAATCCCAATCTTCTTCATTATTGATACAGGCATTAAATACCTTGGGTATTTCACCTGTGCTGTTTGTTTTTTCAATAATTTGCATTATCTCGTATATTGAGGCATCTTCAATAAGTCCCTTGCCTTTTCCGCCGGTTACATAAGGATAGCGCTTTCCCGAGCCTTTTTTCATTTCCGTTACGGAAATCAATTCAACGGAAAACTCCCATGATGCGCCGTAATCATACTCCATAGTTAATGTATCGCCAAGGGAAAGCTTTAAGGAAGAGAGCTTTGTTTTAACAGGATTAATAACGGGCATATAGTCTAAATCCTCTTCAAACTCTATTTCATAACGCTTGCCATTGAAATTTATATTGAACAAATGACTCCCCGTGGCTTCAAATGCCGCAAGTATGGTGTAACCCAGCTTTGCAACACTTGAAGCGGATGTAATTTCAATATCCCTCCAAATAAAATCCTCAAGATCGGTCAGCTTAACCTTAAATTTATATACGTCAGCCATTTTAACACCTCCGCAGTGAATAATTATTTTTGTATTACCTTGCTTTAATAAAGGCAATACGTTTTTCTCTTGTTAATTATGCTTGTTACTATTTTATCATAGCCTCTGCCCGTATTCAAGAGTATTAGTACAATTTGCAGTTATATAATGCAATTAAAAATTATAAAGAATTATTAATCGGTGTTTCTTTAACAAAATATGCCGCATTAAAGTATAATGGAGTATAAAATATTTTGGAGGCTGTGATTTTGGATATAAAGGCATTTCAAAATGAAATTGAAAACACGGCGATTGGGGGACTTAGAGTTGAGGTATATGAAGAAACGGCAGGCTTGCCCGTAGAGGGTGCAGCGGTTGAGGTTATTGGAGAGATGGGAGAAAGATTTTCTCTTATAACGGATTCATCGGGGCAGACGGAGGTTGTTTTTTTGGCGGCGCCGCCTGCATACCTTTCCGAAGAGCCTGCAGATGAAAGGCCCTATTCCCTGGCGCAGGTCAGAGCTTCAAAGGAGGGGCTTGGGGGAGAGGTTGCCGGAGGAGTGCAGATTTTGGCAGACAGCACAGCAATTTTAAGGGTATTTTTAAACAGCGGCGGAGGAGTTTTGCAGGTAGACATTACACCCTCTCAGCTATACGAGCCGAGGGAGGAAAGAATTTTTGAAGAAGAGGTTAAACCCCTAAACAGAGAAACGGGTTTTGCGGTTTTGGACAGGGTGGTTATTCCCGAATATATTATTGTTCATGACGGGTCGGTTAATGACAACAGCGCCCCAAACTATACTGTGCCTTACAAGGACTATATTAAAAACGTTGCCTCCAGTGAGATTTATGCCACATGGGAGTTAGAGGCAATAAGGGCAAACATTTTGGCAATAAATTCCTTTACTTTAAACAGGGTATTTACGGAGTGGTACAGAAACAAGGGTAAAAGCTTTACAATAACCTCATCTACGGCTACTGACCATTATTTTGTATACGGCAGAAATATTTATGAGGAAATATCCGTTATTGTTGACGAGCTTTTTACCACCTATATTTTAAGAGAGGGCAACAGACAGCCTTTGCTTGCCCAGTACTGTGACGGACGTAACGTGAGCTGCCCGGGCTGGATGACCCAGTGGGGTTCGCAATATTTGGCGCAGCAGGGGTACAGAGCCATTGATATATTAAGATATTATTACGGTGATGATGTTTATTTAACATCGGCGGAAAAGGTGAGGGGAGTGCCTTACTCCTACCCGGGAGAGAGCATAAGACGGGGGGATACAGGGTCTGCCGTGGAAACAATACAAAAGCAGCTTAACGTAATTGGCAGAACCTACTCTGCCATTGGCAGCTTAACTGCCGATGGTGTGTTTGGTGCGGCAACGGAAAATGCCGTAAAGACATTTCAAAGAATATTCGGCTTAACGGCGGACGGCATTGTGGGTTTTGCCACATGGTATCAAATTTCTCAAATATTTGTGGCTGTGGAAAAACTGGCATAGGCGGTTTAACGGAAAAGAAAAGCTGCGGTTTGGAAAAAGCTTCCGCCGCAGCTGATATTATAAAAAATTATTTTGAGGTTTCCTCGGGGTTAAAGTCGCAAACTATGTTAAGCGAGCCTGTGGAATAGCTGTTGGAATCGTAGGAAACGCCATTATATTCCAAGGAGTTTATATCAAGCTTTATATCCGTATCGCCGCCGCCTGCTACCTTGAATGTATAGGTTAAAAGCTCCCCGTCCTCAAGCTCCCTGCCTGCCTCGGCAGATGCTGTTGTATTTATTATGCCTGTTTCCTTTTCCGCATTTGTGGGGGTTGGCGCAACAAGCTCCAAAATATCCTTATCGTAGCTTAACGTGTAGCCTATACTGCTTATTCCCTTATTGTTAGCAACCTTAACGGCAACATCAAATGTTTCTCCCAGCTTATCGTGAAGGGTGGTTTCCGTATCTAAAAATATTGAAAAACCGTCTGCAGAATTGCTTTCCGTATTATCCTTAAAGGGTTCAAGACGAGGGTCTGTATATTCTTTAAGATAAGAAGAAAGACTTGAAAGTGTATTTGATGTGTTTGCGTTGTAAACAGGGGCATAATCGGTACCGCTTAAAGGCTCCGTACTGCCTTTAAGCGCCTGAGCCATAAAGTAAGCAACCGTTTTTGCTCCGTAATAGTTTAAATGTGTATTGTCTATACGGTAGTTTTCATCAAGAGTGTCGTCATCATTAAAGTATTTTTTTGTTGTCATATAGGCATCGGAAAATTGCGCGTGATAAATGCCGTAGCCGTCCTTGCCGTTTGCAGAGCCTTTGCCCAATGTTATATATTCGTTATAGGTCATTTGGGTGTTATCTATGCAGGGCAGATTAAGGTTTTTGGCAAGATCCCTTATTGTTTGGGAGTAATTGCCGAAGCCTTTGGCGGTTAAGTCGTGAACATCACTGCCTGTAACATCATCGGAGTTACGGCTTCTTCTTATAATCGGGGTTGCGAGAATTACATTTACCCCTGCCGCCTGTGCCGGCTGTATGTAGTTTACATAAAGGGAGTTGGCAAACTGACCCTCTGTGTTTATGCCCTCGGCGCCCATGGAGGCATTTGTAAAACGAGCCTCATCGGAGTCTTTTTCATCGTTATGCCCGAAAGCGATTATTAAATAATCTCCCGACTTCCAGCTTGAAGTTAATGAGCTGTAGTGAGGATTTTTTAAAAAGCTCTTGGAGCTTATACCGGATACGGCATAGTTTACCAAATTAATTTTTTCCGAGTCGAAATAGTTATTGAATGCCATACCAAAGCCGTTACGCATAATAAGGTAGTTGCCGCCGTTTTTATAATAGTCCGACGAGGTATACGGAGAACCTGTGGAGTCCCCGATAAGGTAAAGGGTTGGCTTTGTGTTATCGGCGGTGTCCGTTTTCGGTTCTCCCTCATAAACGGAAACGGAGCTTACATAAATAACCTTGTTTACATCGGATTTATTTGTTGAAAAAACAACTTCACTTACGTCCGAGGCTGAAAAGCTTGAGGTAACGGACTTTCCGTCCGCCGTAAACTTAACGGTATGGGTGTTAAAATTAAATGTAAAGCTTACGCTGTGTATGGCTGTGGTGGTAAAGAAGTCCGCACCATCGGGCACAAGGCAATTAAAATTATTGCCGTCCGTTACAAGGCTTAATTTTCCGCTGTTTATGCGGCATTTGGCGGCTTCAGAGCCGTCTTTTGAAAGCACGGAAACAATATTTAACCCCTGTTCAAAGGTTGATGACGCCACACTTGCTTCCGCTGTTACAACTCCCTGTGAAACGGGTGTGAAAGGCACATGAAGGGTTGTGCTGCTTAGGGCGGTTGTATCTGTAAGAGCGGCGCAAACAGAGCCGTAATAGGACGCATATTTTGCGTAGGACTGTTCATTTTCCGACGTGTAATATGCCGTACCTGAGTTTTTCGGAAGAAGTTCTCCCACCGAGCCTGTTGAAAAGCTTACGCTTACGGGAGTAAAGGCTTCCGCTGAAAATGTTATGTTAAATGTTGAAAATATCATAATAATACCTATTAATAATGCTGTAATTTTTTTCATTCATTTGCCGCCTTTCAAACATTAGAGCCGCAGTGGGCGCATTTTGTTGCTTCAATATGTATTTCCGATTTGCAGTAAGGGCAAACCTTTGTTGTAACGGCAGGTGTTTCCTCCTTTTTTTTAGACATATTGATTGCTTTAACAATAAGGAAGAGAACAAATGCGGTAATAACAAAATTAATAACAGCGCCTAAAAGAGTGCCTACATCAAATATCCAAATTTTGCCTGCCGCCTCCGCAATATCCGCACCGCCTGTTAAAATACCTATTATGAAATTAATAAGCGGTGTCAGAATACAGTCCACTATATTAGTTATTATGGCATTAAAAGCAGCGCCTATAATAATACCTACGGACATATCCACCATATTGCCCTTTACGGCAAATTCCTTAAATTCTTTCAAAAAATTTTTCATTTTGTTTAATACCTCCGTTTAATATTCTTTTAACCATATAGCTTATTATACCAAATATTTTGTGCATATTCAAGGGAAAATACATTTATTTGCATATTTTTGCAAAAATTAAAGAGATGTAATATTTTTTGGGCAGGGGAATATAATTTTATAAACAGGCTTGGGGTCTGAAAAAATTTTTGGGAGGAGTTATTATGGATTTACTTGATGAAAGGGTTTTGGAGGAGTTTGGAATAACCGCAAAATATATTAAAAAAATTAAATATATTTATAATGTAAAAACAGACAGGGGCAGCTTTATTATTAAAAAAACAGATGCGGACAGTGACAAGATACGTTTTGTAAATGATGTTAAAAACCGCATAAGCAGAAAGGGCTGCAGAATGTTTGACGAGTTTTTAACGGCGGAAAACGGCGAGCCTTTTGCGGAGGTGGACGGTGAGAGGTACATAATGACCGGAGCGGTAAGGCAGGCGCCTGAGGCGGACTATGGCAGCACAGGCGACGTGGCAAATATTGTAAGAGGCTTTGGGCGGTTTCACAGAGCGGCTGTTTTTGGGAGCGAAAAGGAGCTTGAGGGTTATTACGGAAGAGATATGGGAGAGTATTTTAACAATTTGTTCGGAAAATTAAAAAGGGTAAGACGGGCGGTTTACAGAAAACGGCGGCTTGACGATACAGACTATACATTTTTAAGAAGCTTTGAGTATTATTATGATATGTGCGTTAAGGCGCTTGCGGGAATGGAAAAAAGCGGATACAGAGCCTGTGAAGCAAAAGCAAGGCAGGGAGGGCAGATTATTATAAATAATGCGGATGAAGAAAATATGTTCTTATACCCCGACGGGGTTTTTATGACGGATATGATGCGTATGGGGGTTGGGGCAAGGCTTGAGGATTTAAGGCAGGTTATACTGAGATATATGAAGAAAAACAGTGAGCTGAAGCTCAGAGTTGAGGATATTATTAAAATTTACAGAGAGGTAAACACCTTTTCCGATGAAGAAATTGCTTTGCTCAGATATATGCTTCTGTTTCCCGAAAGATACATTAAAACCTACAGCGACTATTACGGAAAGGGTTATGTTTTTACTCCCGTAAATGTAAAGGAGGCGGTAAGAAAGCTTGAGGGTGACAGGGAAAGAAATTTTGCGTATATTATGAGATGATTTTTGAAAATACGGCTATGCGGAACGGCGCTGCGGTTTATTGCAAAGCGTTTGGGCGGTATGGGCGTGTTATAGCAGAAGTATTATTACCTCCGATAAAATTACTATGGCAGAGCAGGAAAGTGCAACGCAAAAAAGGTTAAACCCCGCATAAGCGGCGGCTATGCCGGCAATAAGAGCAAGCAAGCCGGAAACAGGATTGGATGTGACGCTGAGAATAGAGGGAAACGTCATAACGGAAAGGGTTACATAAGGTACATAGTAAAGAAAGGAACGTATAAATTTGTTTTGTATTTTTCTTCTTATAACGGTTAAAGGCAGTACCCTTGCGGCGTATGTTACGCCTGCCATTATAAATATGTATATATACGGGTTTTTCATTTTATTCATCCTCCTGTTTTATGGGGAAAAGCGCTGCGGCAGCAACGGAAATTACTACAGTAAGTATTATAATTTTTGTGCTTGAAGATATGCCTTGGAACAGGGACAATGTATTAAAAGCGTAGCTTGCCGCAAAAGAAACAGCCACTGCCGCAGCTATAATTCCGCTGTTTTTGGCAGGTGGTATAAAAACGGCTATAAACATACCGTAAAGGCTTACGCTGAAAGCGCTTACCATAAGAGGCGGAAGTATGCCGCCCAAAGCAGCGCCTATCATTGTGCCGACAGTCCAGCCGGGATTGGCAACGGCTATAGCACCCATTGAAAAGTACGGATCAAGCTCGCCCTGTTCCGCCACTGATATGCCGAAAATTTCATCTGTTACGCCAAAGCCTGTAATAAGCCTTTTTAAAAGAGATGTTTTCGGACTGAGCTTTTGGCTTAAAACAGCGGACATGAGAAGATACCTTGCGTTTATTATAAGCTGCATAACAGCCGCCTCTATAAGCGAGCCTGACGCGGCTATTATTTTAAGCCCCGCAAATTCTCCCGTTGATGAAAGGTTCAGCATACTCATAATGCCTGCCTGTATTATACTCATGCCCGATGCGGCGGCGGTTATGCCTATTGTAAAGGAAACCGCAAAGTAGCCTGCCGCAATGGGAAGGGCAGACTTCATTCCTTTAAAAAAGTAATATTTATTCATAAATACATCTCCAAATAATTGAATGTTTTAAAGAATTGTAAAACATTATACAATAATTCGGCAAATAAGTAAAGTACGCTTATTAACAATTTTTTATATTAATAAGCATAATCCCCGAATAGCAAAATAACGAAAAATTAAAATTACCTCTTTACAAATTGAATTTCAGGTGATATACTAATTATCGGTTATTTGCGGATATGGCGGAATTGGCAGACGCGTAAGATTCAGATTCTTATCGGGGTTTCCCGGTGCAGGTTCAAGTCCTGTTATCCGCATTTTTAAGTTGAAAGTCCAGTTTTTGGGCTTTTTTTGTTTGTAACAGGATGTTTCCTTTTATAAAATTATATTTTATTGATTTTATTTGGCTTTTATGTTATTATATATTAAGCAGGTATGGGCGCGGTTTTGCGGCTGCTTTTTTGGCGGCTGTCGGCGCAAATGCGGTTAAGTTACAATATGTCCGGTTAATTTTTTGAGAAATTTGGAGGTTTCGGTGTGAAAAGGATAGTTGTTGACAGTAACGGGAGCGGAGATTTTTCAACCGTTGCCGAGGCTGTTGAAAATGCGGAAAGCGGCTGTGAAATTTTTGTAAAAAACGGCGCATACAGAGAAAAAATTGTTGCGGACAAGCCTAACATATCAATAATCGGGGAGGACAGCGAAAAAACCATTATTGTATACGGAGATTATGCAATGATGGAACGGGAGGTTGGCTACCCAATAGGCACGTTTAAAACACCTACATTATTTGTTACAGAGTCGGCAGAGGGGTTTTTGCTTAAAAACATTACCGTTTGGAACGATGCGGGAGAAGGGAATGTTGTTGGGCAGGCGGTTGCTCTTTATATAGACTGCGACAAGGGCAGGGTTGAAAATTGCAGGCTTATTGCAAGGCAGGACACTCTTTTGGCAGGCCCCATACCCGAGGACATAACACGCAAGCCAATGCCCGTACACAGGCAGTATTTTAAAAACTGCTATATTGAGGGTAATGTGGATTTTATTTTCGGCGGAGCAGTGGCTGTTTTTGAAAACTGCGATATTTTTATTGTAGGTCGGTCGGGCTTTCCGGGAGGGTACGTTACCGCAGGGTGTCACGATGAGAGCTTTGAGTACGGCTATGTTTTTAAAAACTGCCGCATAACAGGCTCAGGCAACAGAAAATACTGCTATTTGGGCAGACCGTGGAGAGGCGGAGCGAAAACCGTGTTTATTAACTGCCTTTGGGACGATATAATTCACCCTGAGGTATTTGCAAAATGGAACGACACACCACGGCACACAACCTGTTATTATGCCTTTAGCGGTATGGAGGATTTTGCGAAAACAAAAGCGGACTGGGTACATATTTTGAAAAATACGGAGGAATACTCCGAAAAAAATATTTTTAAGGACTGGGAAATATAATGAATTTTTCGTGCAGGGATTTTTTGATTGGAAAATTTGAAGAAAAGTACAGAAGCTTGGGTTTTAAGGGAAAAACACTTGAGGAGCTGAAGCTTTGGCAGGAGGATATGAGGGGCATACTTTGGAAAAAGCTGGGACTTGACCGTTTTGAAAAATGCCCTTTAAACCCCGTAATTAAAGAGGACATAATTTGGAACGGTTTTAAGCGAAAAAAGGTAGTTATTGAAACCATAGAAAATTTATTTATGCCCTTTTACATTATAAAGCCTTTAAACGGCGGAAACGGCAAACCCGTTATTGCGCTGCACGGTCACGGCAGTAACGGCAAAGAGGGTTTGCTGGGCGGGGGCGGCAGGTTTAACTACACTTACGCAATGTATTTGGCAAAAAGGGGTTACACCGTGTTTATACCCGACCTTTGCGGCTCGGGGGAAAGGATAGAGGAGGTTTCTCAAAGGAGAGGCAGCTCCTCCGCCTGTACGGATATTAACAATGCGGCAATAAGCCTTGGCTTTACATTACAGGGAATAATTGTATTTGAGCTTATGCGTCTTGCGGACTATATGGAGGAAATGAAAATTCCAACAGACGAGCTGAGGGTTATAGGCTTTTCGGGAGGAGGACTTTCCGCATTATGGCTGAGCATATTTGAAAAAAGAATTAAGGTTTGCTATATCAGCGGATATTTTCACGGTTTTAAAGAAACAATACTTTATAACAATTTATGCGGCTGCAACTTTGTGCCGGACATTTGGGAAATGGCGGATATGGGTGATTTGGGAGCGCTTGTTTGCCCCGCAAGGCTTATTGTGGAAAACGGGGACGAGGACCCTTTAAACGGCAGAAGCCTTATTGCAAACGCAAGACCTCAAATGGCTGTTACCGCAAAAGCCTACGATTTATACGGCAGCAGCGAGTTTTATACATTTATAGGCGAGGGTATGCACAAATTTTACGGACTGGGCTATGAGGCTTTTGAAAGGAGCGTTGGCAAGTGATACCGATTTTTTTTGAAAAATATGCAAATTTTGACAGGGACAGAGAGCCTTGCCGCATAGCTGTGCCCTTTCCAAAAGGAGAGGTTTTTGACTGCGGCGGTTTTGTAATTAAGGATAAGGGCAAGGCAAGCTACCCCACACAAGCGTCAAAAACATCTATTTGGCGTGACGGAAGTATAAAATGGGCGTATGTGGACTTTTTGGCGGACTTGCCCAAAAACAAAAGCAGAGAATATTTTTTGGATATTAACGGGCAAAAAACCGTTTCCGACCCAATAGAAATTTCATCAAAAAAAGACGGAGTTGTTATAAACAGCGGCGCTGAGCGCTTTGAGCTTAACAACAAGCTTGATTTTTATTTAAACGGCAAAAGAGCCGTTGTTGACGGCGGCTGGGAGGTTGTTAAAAACGGCTGTGTTGCCTGCACTCTTAAAGCAAGGGGCAGCCACGGGGGATTTGTTGATTTTGAAATAACGGTAACAGCATACAAAAGGTGTCCGTGGATACGCATTGATTACAGAATTATAAACAAAGAGGAAGATGAATTTATATTGCTGAAAAGCCTTAGCTATGATGTTGAAAACAAGGGCGAGGACAGATTTACAATAGGCACCTCCAACTATCTTACAAAGTATACACAAGGTGAGGATATTTCCGTAAAAATTGACGATGAATGGCTTATTAACGAGGCAAACGAGCATTTTCCAGAGGTGTTTTACGGCACGTTTTTCGGTGATTACAGCGGAAATGACGGAGGAAGCGCAGTTACCGTTTTTCAGGCATATCAAAACTACCCAAGCGAAATAAGGCTTAACAGCAAAAAGATGCACATAGGCATACTTGCGGCGGAGGACGCTCCCGTTAAGTTTTACAAAGGTATGGCAAAAACGTCCACAATATTTATACACAAGCACGATGCGCAAACTACCAAGGAACAGGTTAATTTGAGAAGTCTTATGTTTCAAATGCCCGATGTAGGTGTTGTAAGCAGTGAGGTTTATGAAAGGGCGGGAGTTTTGCCCGATGTATTTTTGCCCGAGGACAGGCAAATCCGGCAGGTTGAGGTAAATCTTTTAAGAAAGCTGGAAACAAGAGGAAAGGCTTACGGCTTTTTGCACTGGGGCGACAATGTGGATTTGCACTACACTCACCAGGGCAGGGGCGGCGGCAGACCTGTTTGGGTAAACAATGAGTATGACTTCGGTCATTCAGTATTTGCTTATTATTTAAGAACAGGCGCAAGAAAAGCCTTGGATACTATGCTTGTTTCCGTAAAGCACCAAATGGACGTGGATATTATTCATAAAAGCGATAATCCTTTAAGGCAGGACGGTCAGGTAACTCACAGTGCGGATCATGTAAGCGGAGATGTTGCCATAAGTCACCAATGGGTTGAAGGACTTTTGGACTATTACCATTTTACCGGGGATAGGGAGGCTTATCACACAGCCGTGAGAATGGGGAATAATATTATAAAAATTCTGGATCAGCCGAGATATAAGAAAAAAGGCGGAGTTAACGCAAGAGAAACAGGCTGGGCGCTTAGGGCATTTTGCGCATTATACAACGAAACCTATGATGACAAATGGCTTAAACACTGCGAGGGGATAGTTGAGCATTTTAAAGCATGGAAGGAAGAGTACGGCAGCTGGCTTGCGCCCTATACCGACCACGTTGTTATAAGAGTTCCTTTTATGATTTCCATTGCTGTAGGCTCACTTATGCGGTATTATGATGTTACGCAGAGAGAAGATATTAAAAATATGATAATTGAAGCTGTAGACGATATGATCGAGCATACGTTTATGCCCTCCGGCTATTTTCTTTACAAGGAGCTTGCCTCTCTTAACAGAAATGCTGGAAACACAACTGTTTTGGAGGCTTTGACTATTGCCTGCAGGCTTACGGGGCGCGCCGAATATTTGGATTACGGCAAGGCAACATTTACAGCCGCCGTAAGCGACACTTCACTTACAATTTCGCCCTCAAAGCATATTTATGAGGACGCTGTTATACTTTCGGGAAACAGCTCCAAGGGTGTGGGGCAGTCCTTTATACCTCTTTTAACCTATTATACGGCTTTGGTTAAAACGGGAAAGGCGGATTTTTTAAATAAGGCTTTTGGCTTTTATAATTAAATATTAACTAAAAGGAGGTAAATTATGATTTACAACATTTGCGACTTTGGCGCTGTTGCTGACGGCAAAACAAAGTGTACTGAGGCTATTGCAAAGGCTTTTGCCAAATGTAAGGAAAACGGCGGCGGCGAGGTTTATGTGCCTGCCGGTACATACCTGACGGGGCCTGTATATTTGGAGGATAACTCCGTACTTAATTTGGAGGCGGGGGCAGAGCTTATATTCTCCAACGATATTCGGGACTACAAGGTTGTAACATCACGCTGGGAGGGTGTTAAAAGAGATTGCTACGAAAGCTGTATAAACGCTTACGGCAAAAAGAACATTACAATTTGCGGAAGAGGTACATTAAACGGCAACGGAAGGTTTTGGTGGGATTTGTTTTTGGCTAAAAAGAACGAGTACCCCAGACCAAAGCTGATTGCGCCTTATGAGTGCGAACACGTTTTAATAAAGGACGTATTTTTAACAAATTCTCCAAGCTGGACAATTAACACAATTCTTTGCACAAATGTTACAATAGACGGGGTTTCAATTAAAAATCCGTGGGATTCTCCAAACACTGACGGCATCGACCCTGAAAGCTGCCGTTTTATACACGTTTCCAACTGTCACATAGATGTTGGCGATGACTGTATTGCCGTAAAGGCAGGCACAGAGGGTACTGCGGACAGAGTGCCTTGCGAAAATATTACAATTACCAACTGCACTATGACCCACGGTCACGGCGGTGTTGTTCTTGGCAGCGAAATGAGCGGAGATATTAAGTACGTTACAATTTCCAACTGCGTATTTGAGGGAACGGACAGAGGCATAAGGCTTAAAAGCCGCAGAGGCAGAGGCGGCTGCATTGAGGACGTGCGTGTAAACAACATTGTTATGAACAAGGTGCATTGTCCCTTTATTGCAAACCTTTATTACAACTGCGGCCCTATGGGGGAAGAAGAGTTTGTTTGGGATAAAAATCCACGTCCTGTTACAAAGGACACACCTGCCTATAAAAGGCTTTATTTTTCAAACATTACCTGTAAGGACGCATCAGCCTCCGCCGGATTTTTCTACGGACTGGCGGAAATGTATGTGGAGGATTGTTCCTTTGACAATGTTTTCATTTCAATGAGCGCAGACGGCCCGGAGGATTTTCCCGCAATGGCAAAGGACGTTAAAATGTGCAGGCAAAAGGGATTTTTCCTCAGCAACGTAAAAGGCATTGAGTTTAACAACGTGGTTATTAAAAACGTGGACGGGCCAAGCTTTGAGCTTGAAAATGCGGAGAACATTGTATTTAATAATTGCCGCATTGAAGAACCCGTAAGGGATTGTGATGTTATTACGGAAATAAACACAAAGGATATTGTTAAGGATATTAAAGTAGTTAAGGGTTAATTTATGCAAGAGCTTATGGGCAGAAAGAGCAAATTATGCCCATAGGCTTTTTTATTGAAAAGCGGTGTAATTTATGATAATTGGCAAAAATATTTCATTTTCCTATAAAAACGAAGAAAAAAATATTTTGGCTGTTGACAATGTGAGCTTTAGTGTGGGCGATGGGGAGCTTGTGGCTGTTTTGGGGCATAACGGCTCCGGCAAAAGCACCCTTGCAAAGCTTATTAACGGGCTTGGTTTACCCGATGACGGGGATATTGTTGTATTTGGCAAAAATACTCGCAGTGACGATTTATGGGAGATAAGAAAAAGCTGCGGAATGGTTTTTCAAAACCCCGACAGCCAGATTGTGGCAAGCATTGTGGCTGAGGATATTGCCTTTGGACTTGAAAACACGGGTGTTGAAACGGAAAAAATGGAGGGCATTATTGACGACGCCTTGGAAATTGTGGGAATGAGCGGTTTTAAGGAACATTCCACTCAAAATTTAAGCGGCGGACAGAAGCAGAAAATTGCCATTGCAGGTATTTTCGCAATGAAACCCAAATGTATTATACTGGACGAAGCTACAGCCATGCTTGACCCTATTGGCAGGGAGAGCGTGCTTAAAACAGTTTTGCGGCTGAGAGAAAGGTTTGGAATTTCCGTTATAATGATAACCCATTTTATAGATGAGGCGGCATTATGTGACAAAGTATATGTTATGAATGACGGAAAAATTGTTATGGAGGGCAAAACCCGCGATGTTTTAACAAGAGGTGAGGAGCTTGTTAAAATAGGCTTGGAAGAGCCTTTTTATGTGGAGCTTGCTGAAAGGCTGGGACTTAAAAAAAGGCTGTATACTACGGAAGAGTTTGCAAAAGCCGCCTTGCCCTTTGTTAAAAAGGAAAAATCCGTTATTACGAAAAATGAGAAGAAAAGCAACACTGTTTTAAGCGTTAAGGGTGTTTATTACAAATATGACAGAGAGCCTGTTATTAAAAACATATCCTTTGATGTAAAAGAGGGGAGCTTTACGGTTATTATAGGGCATACAGGCTCGGGAAAAAGCACATTGCTGAGAAACCTGAACGGACTGTATAAGGCACAAAGGGGCGAGATTTTATTTAAAGGCAAAAATATAGGCGAATACGATGATATTTGCAGCAAAATAGGAATTGTTTTTCAAAATCCCGACAATCAGCTTTTTGAGGAAACAGTGCTTAAAGAGGTTATGTTTGGGGGACTTAATATAGGAATGAGCTTGGCGGAGGCTGAAGAAAACGCTAAAGCCGCTCTTGATGCGGTTGGCTTTTCTATGGAAAAAATTGAAAAATCTCCCTTTGAGCTTTCGGGAGGAGAAAAAAAGAGAGTTACAATTGCGGCGGCTCTTATTATGAAACCCGAAATTCTTGTGCTGGACGAGCCTTGCGCAGGGCTTGATCCGCAGGGCAGGAGGGATATTAAGAACTGCATTAAAAAAATTAGGCAGGAAAGAGATTTAAGCGTTATTATGGTAACTCACAGTATGGAGGACGCTGCGGAGCTGGGAGAACACATTGTTGTGCTTAGCAAGGGAGAAATTATAATTGACGGCATGCCGAGAGATGTTTTTATGCGTGGTGAGCTGCTTAAAGAGGCGGGACTTGGCGTACCCCGTGCGGCGGAGCTTAAAAACCGTCTTATAGAGCTTGGAGCGGACATTGATAAGGGCGCTTACAGGGTTGAAGAATATTTGAATTTCGGCAAAGACAAGTCCTTAACCTTATTGCGGAATGAGAGGAACTTAAAGTGAATATTACAATAGGTCAGTATTATCAAACAAAATCTTTAATACATGAGTTAGACCCGCGCGGAAAAATTGTATTTTTATTTTTATATGTTATAGGCTTGTTTTTATGTAAAAGTCTGTTTGGCTATTGCTTGGCTCTTTGCGTTTTTGCCTTGGCGGTAAGGCTTTCCAACGTACCTTTTGTTATGCTTTTAAAGGGGTTAAAGGCTGTTTTGCTGCTTATTGTTTTTACTGTTTTACTTAATGTATTTTTCACAAAGGACGGCAACGCTGTTTTCAGCTTCGGCATAATAAGCATAACGGACGAGGGAATTTTAAAGGCAGGAAAAATTTTTATAAGAATAACCGTGCTTATAATGATGTCATCTATACTTACACTTACAACAACGCACCTTGCTTTGGCAGATGCGATAGAGTGCTTTTTAAGACCCTTTAAAATTGTTAAAGTGCCTGCTCACGAAATTTCCATGATGATAACCATTGCGCTGCGGTTTGTGCCTACTCTTATGGATGAGCTGGACAAAATTAAGCTTGCCCAAATGAGCAGGGGAGCAAAATTTGACCGCGGGGGTATTGTTGAAAAGGTTAAAAGCTTTGTGCCTTTGCTTATTCCTCTTTTTATATCCGCTTTCAGAACGGCGGATAATTTGGCGCAGGCAATGGAGGCAAGATGCTACAGAGGGGATATTGGGCGTACAAGGTACAAGGTTATGAGGTTTAAATCAAAGGATTTATTATTAATGCTTTTTGGTGTTGTGTTTATATTTGCGGAAATTATTATAATGAGGTTTTTATGAGGAGAATTTTATTAAAAATTGCTTATGACGGAACGGATTATTTTGGCTGGCAAAGGCAAAACGGCTTTATAAGTGTTCAGCAGCGTTTGGAAGAAGGTCTTAGCGCAATGCTGGGGAAGGAAACCGCCGTGAGAGGCTCCAGCAGGACGGACACGGGAGTACACGCTTTGGGTCAGGGCGCTGTTTTTCAGAGTGACTTTACAATCCCCACGGAAAGAATACCCTTTGCTCTTAATACGTTTTTGCCAAACGACATTGTTTGCACAGGCGCAAGAGAGGTTGGGGAGGGGTTTCACCCTCAATACAGTGTTGTTGAAAAAACATACCGATACAGCATTGTCAACGATACTTTCATAAATCCTCTCCTTGACAGATATGCCGCTTTTGCCGAAAAAGAGCTTGATGCGGAAAAAATGAGCCGTGCCTGCGGATATTTTTTGGGTGAACACGACTTTAAAGCCTTTTGCGCCAGCGGTTCTGACGCAAAAACAACCGTAAGAACAATTTATGCCTTGACGGTTGTGAGAAATAAAAATATAATAGATATTGAAGCAACCGGCAGCGGTTTTTTATATAATATGGTAAGAATTATTGCAGGCACGCTTTGCGACGTGGGCAGCGGAAAAATCCGTCCGGAGGATATTGAGCAAATTATAAAATCCAAGGACAGAACACAAGCGGGAAAAACCATGCCGCCAAAGGGTTTAACTTTAATGAACATTGTGTACGATTTCGGCTATATTCACAAAAGAGGAGGTAATGTATGAAAACAATTATAAGCAAAGTTAAGGAAAACAGGGGTAGCTGGCAAATAGGCTGCGGCGTGGCATTTTTTATATTTATGATAATTTTAATAGGACTTGTTGTTTTTCTTTTTGTAAACAGAGGAAAAATTTTTGATGCTTTAAGCGAGCCTGAGGAAGATCCCATTGTATATGAGGACCATGAAAACCTTGTAATAACCGAGGGAATGAACATATTTGAAATTGCCGAAAAGGTTGAGGAGCTTGGGGTTTGCACTGCCGATGAGTTTTTAAGTGAGTGTGAAACGGGTGAGTTTGAGTACGATTTTATAAACAATATAGATATGAGCAGAGAGGGCAGGCAAAACAGGCTTGAGGGGTATTTGTTTCCGGATACATATTTTGTTGCTCAAAGCGAAACCGCATGGGATATAATCAACAAAATGCTGGACAACTTTAATACAAGAGTTGCCGATGGCTTAAAGGGTGATATTAGCGCAAGCGGTATGACATTGGACGAAATTGTTATAAGAGCTTCCATAATAGAAAAGGAAGTACGCTATCACCCCGAGGCGGCTGTTGTAGCATCTGTTATAAACAACCGTATTGAGAAAGGTATGAAGCTGCAAATGGACGCAACAGTGCTTTACGCAAAGCAGGAGAACGCCGGCAGAGTTATGGAAAGCGACACACAAATTGAATCCCCATACAATACATATTATATTGAAGGACTGCCCGCAGGGCCTGTTTCCAACCCCGGTTTAAATTCAATTAAAGGTGTTTTGGAGCCTGCGGACACGGACTATATTTATTATGTTGTAGATGATCAGGAAACGGGTCAGCACTATTTTACGGCGGATTATGACGATTTTTTGGCGGCAAAGGAAAGATATTTAAGCGGCAGCTAAGCATTAAGGGAATCGGCTATGGTAATTAAAAATAACAAGCTTTATGAATATATAGATAATATTTTGC
>CAYMAA010000026.1:0-17529 GCA_964388305.1 uncultured Lachnospiraceae bacterium
GTAGCCTGCTCTGCCTGTTTCGCCCCAAATCATTCTGCCGTGGTCAGGTCTTATGTAGCCGTCAAAGCCGTTATCGTGCAGAGCCTTTATTATTGCATACATATCCAGCGAACCGCAGGAAGAAAGGTGCGCCCTTTCCTCAAAGCCGTTGGGAAGAATAGCCACATTTCTTATATGCGCAAAATGTATTCTGCCCATTTTTGCGTATTTTGCCGCCATTTTAACAACATCATTTTTTGCCGAGCAGCCAAGCGAGCCTGTACAAAGCGTTATGCCGTTGTACCTGTCATCTACAAGAGCTAAAAACCTGTCAAGGCTTTTTTCATCAACAATAATTCTGGGCAAGCCGAAAATGCTCCAGCAAGGGTCATCTTCGTGAATTGCCATATTTACATCACACTCTGCCGCCACGGGAATAACCCTCTCCAAAAAATATTTAAGGTTTGTCCACAAATCCTCCTCGGTCATAGCGTTATATTTTGCCACAACGTCCTTCAGCTCCTTGCGGCTGTAGCTTGAATCCCACCCCGGCAAGGTTAAATCACTGTCGCTTTCAAGAGGATTTACCTTGTCAACCTGCTCCTGATAATAAACAAGCGATGTTGAACCGTCGGGCAGAATATGGTCAAGCTGTGTTCTCGTCCAGTCGAAAACAGGCATAAAATTGTAGCAAATGCACTTTATGCCTGCCTTTGCGACACGTCTTATGTTTTCGCAGTAGTTATTGATGTAGCGCTCTCTTGTTGGCAGTCCCAGCTTAATATCCTCGTGAACGGGTATACTTTCGATAACGTCAAAGCCGAGTCCCGCATTTTCTGTCAGCTTTTTAAGGCGAAAGATACTTTCCTCGCTCCAAACCTCACCAACGGGCACATCATATACAGCAGTAACTATAGATCTCATTCCGGGAATTTGCCTGATGTTTTCAAGTGTTACCTTATCGTCCTCGCCGTACCATCTGAATGATAATTTCATATACATCCTCCTTTCTTTAAGAAAAAGCCGATTTGTTATTTTTCCGCTTTTGAGTAAATTTATCGGCATTTTTCTTATCCTCGCAGAAATTAATCATTTTTACATTAAGGAACCGCTGATTAATCAGTCCTCAGCATATTGCGGATAAAAAATTCGTATTTTTTTGCGAAAAATTTTCTCTCGAAATCTGCTTTGGCGAATTAACCGGTCTTTTCTTAATTATATAGTCAATTTTACATAAATAACATTGTTTTAATTGTTTTATACCTTGCAAAAGTTGTTGTTTTGTAATATAATACAAGTAAAGATTTATGATATTTTGTTAATTTTACACAAAGGACGGAGGTGATATTTATGGCAAATAAACCAAAGCATAAAACAGCCATACCTTTTATATGGCGGCAGCAGATAAATACGCCTGATTTTGAATGCTTTTATTATAAGGACATAAAAATAGGCAACATAAAGCCGCACAGCCATACACACTATGAGTGCTATTTTTTTCTTGAGGGGAGTGTTGTTTATTGCGTTGAGGATAAGGAATACAGGCTTAAATCCGGAGATATTATGCTTATGCCTCCAAACACTACGCACCACCCGAAATTTATTGATGAAAACAAGCCTTACCGGCGCTTTGTGCTTTGGATCCATAAAGATCTTATGGATAGTCTTTCCCGATCCTTTAGGGAAATAACCTTCGGCTATGACCTTATAAAAGAAAACAAACAGTATCACTACAGCCCGGATTATATTGCGTATAATGAACTTTTCGGCAGCCTTTTGGATCTTTGGCAGGAATGTAACGAAAACCGCCCGTTTAAAACCCTTACCTGTATAAACCATATAATAACCATACTTTTAAAAATAAACCGCATAATATACGAACAGAATAACAAAATAATATCCACGCCGAAAAAGGATTTAAGCTCCCTTATTTTTGATTTTATAAACGCAAACATAACAGAGGATCTTACTCTTGAACAAATTGCCGAGCAGTTTTTTGTGAGCAAATATTATGTATCTCACATTTTTAAAGAAAATTTGGGTATATCACTGCACCAATATATAATTAAAAAGCGGCTAAACGCCTGCCGATATGCCATAACCTCCGGAGAGCCTATTACACAGGTGGCGGAAAAATTCGGGTTTTCGGATTATACGGCATTTTTCCGTGCTTTTAAAAAGGAATACGGCATTTCCCCCAAGGACTATAGGGATCAAAATCTTTTAAAATGAAAAATTTGCACAGAATTAATCGGCGCATTACTATGGGAAGCCGCATGGCTTATGAAATAAATATTGAAAAAAACCGGGTAAAGTGATAGTATTATTATGAGGTGGTTTGGTGTGAAAATGAAGAGGCTGTTAAGCGTTGTAAGGCAGGCGGCAGATGATTACGGTATGATTGAAGCCGGAGATGTAATTGGCGTGGGAGTATCCGGAGGGAAGGACTCCCTGGCGCTTTTTACCGCGCTTAACAGGCTGAAGGGATTTTACGGAAAAAGCTTTGAGGTTTTCGGGGTGTATGTGGATTTAGGCTTTGACGGGACTGATTTTAGCGGTGTTAAAAAATATTGCGAGGATATGGGAGCAAGGCTTTTTACGGAAGAAACCGGCATAGGAAGGATAGTTTTTAAAGAAAGGGAAGAGAAAAACCCCTGCGGATTATGCTCCAGAATGAGAAAGGGAGCTTTATACAACAGGGTTAAGGAGCTTGGAGGAAACAAGGCGGCTTTGGGGCACAACAGAGATGATGTTATTGAAACATTTTATATGAGCTTGTTTTATGAGGGCAGAATACACACGTTCAGTCCCGTAAGCGATATTGAGGAAAAGGGACTTAAGGTAATAAGACCTTTGGTTTATGCGCGGGAGAGGGACATTAAAGGGTTTGTAAATTTATACGGCATACCCGTTGCCTGTAACCCATGCCCGGCAAACGGAGTTACGGCAAGGGCGGACATAAAGGCGTTTGTTAAGGAACAAAGAGAGAAATATGACGGATTTGAGGAAAAAACACTGGGGGCAATTAAAAGAAGCGGCATAGACGGCTGGAAGTAAAGCGGCGGCAGGCTTTGAGGTGATTTTTTATGGAATACTATCAGGAAGAGGAAAAACGAAATATTGAAAAGGCAAGAGCCATTGCGGACGAGCTGCCCCGGTTTTGCGAGGGGTTTTTCAGATACATAAGCGAAACAACCTCAGCAAGAACAAGGCTTGGCTATGCAAGGGATATAAGGGTATTTTTTACTTTTATGACGGAAAGAAACAGGGAGCTTAAGGGCAGGGATATTTCCCAAATTACCATAGAGGATATGAACAGAGTTACGGCGGAGGATTTGGAGGAATATTTGGAGTATTTAACATATTACAGAGCAAACAACACAGAGAGATTTAACGGAGAAAAGGGAAAGAGCAGAAAGCTTTCGGCAATAAGGCGGCTTTTATCCTATTTATACAAAAAAGGAAGAATAAGCGCAAACCCGGGAGAGCTTGTGGATACTCCCAAAATTCATACAAAGAACATTTTAACATTAGAGCCTGACGAGGTGAGCAGGCTTTTGGACGTGGTTAAAAGCGGAGAGGGACTTTCGCCCAAGGAAAAGCAGTACCACAGCCTTATGGCGGCAAGAGATACGGCAATTATTACACTTTTACTGGGAACGGGACTGCGTGTAAGCGAGTGTGTGGGAATTGATATTAATCACATAGATTTTGGCACAAACGGTATAAAAATTACACGAAAGGGCGGAAACCAAGTGATTATTTATTTCGGAGAAGAGGTTGAACGAGCATTGTACGCTTATTTGGCCGAAAGAGAAGAGGTTAAGGCAATGCCCGGCAGTGAGGACGCTCTTTTTTTATCCATACAGAAGAAAAGGCTTGGGGTAAGATCCGTACAGAAGCTGGTTAAAAAATATTCCGAAATGGTAACGGCTATTAAAAAAATAACCCCTCACAAGCTGAGATCCACCTATGGCACAGCTCTTTACAGAGAAACGGGGGATATTTATTTGGTGGCTGATGTTTTGGGGCATAGCGATGTGAATACCACAAAGAAACACTACGCAAAGCTTTCGGACGAAAACAGACGTCATGCGGCGAATGTTGTAAGGTTAGGCAGAGATGAAAGTTAAGAAATATTTAGAAATGGGAATTTTGATTAGAAAATTACTTATTTTAAACTGAGCTTTTGTAAAAGGAATTTTAAAAGATAAGTCAAAAAAATTATTTTTAGGCAAATATATTTAAAAAAAGTAATGCAAATATCACAAAAAAGCGCTAATTAAGGCTTTTAAGGGATACATTTGTATAAAAATGGCATTTAAGGAGATGCGAGCAAAAAAATTCAGAAAACTTTAAGAAACGATAAAGAAATATTAATTATTTCTGAAATATTACAAAATTATTACAAAAAGTCTACAAATAGGTTACGATTAGTGGTATAATATCTATATGTAGATTTTTTTTAGTGTTAAAAACTAAATAACTACTATATATGTTAATTGTTATGTGTATTTATTTTTTAAATTTTAATTTTTTGGGGGTTGAATTATATTTAAAATTATATTAAAATTTAACTGTAAGTGGAGAAAAGTGGTTTTTGGTGGTTTTGAGTGTCCGCTTTGTGGATGTTTACACCAAAATATATACCGTTTGGGCGGCAGACGCTTTGGGATTGCCTTTATTGGTTGGTGATTTTTATGTTTACAGGTGAATATACACATTCTATTGACAAGAAAAACAGAATAATTATTCCCACAAGGTTTAGAGAAGAGCTTGGCGAGAGCTTTATTATGAGCCGGGGGTATGACGGCTGCCTTTATTTGTTTACGCAGGACGGCTACAAGAGCTTTATTGAAAAGAACAGCGGAAGCTGCTCTGACAATAATGCTAATCTGCGGAAGTTTACAAGGTTTTTTGTTGCGACAATTTGCAGCTGCGACGGAAACGGCAGGGTTATTATACCCGAAAGCCTAAAGGCTCACGGGGGGATTGAAAAGGACGTTATTTCCATAGGGCTTAATGACCATATAGAAATTTGGGACAGAAATCGCTGGCAAACCTACATTACAGCGGAGGATTTTACGGATAATTCCTTTGCGCAGGAGCTGGACAGGCAATCGGTTTAGCCTCATTATAACAAGGTGGATAAAATGGAATTTAAACATATATCGGTTTTGCTTAATGAAGCGGTTGAAGGACTTAACATAAAAAGCGGAGGACTTTATGTAGACGGTACTTTGGGCGGCGGCGGACACAGCCTTGAAATTTTAAAAAAAGGCGGTAATGTTTTGGGAATAGACAGGGATACGGACGCAATTATCGCCGCAAAGAACAGACTGAGGGATTTTGGAGAAAGAGTTACATATATACACGATAATTTTTGCAATATTAAAAGTATTTTGGGAGAAAAAAGACCTGACGGCTTTATACTGGATTTAGGAGTTTCCTCCTATCAGTTCGACTCCGCCGAAAGAGGTTTTTCTTATAAATATAATGCGCCGCTGGATATGAGAATGGACAGAGAGGCGAGCCTTAGCGCTTACGATGTTGTAAACGGTTACAGCATGGAGGAGCTTTGGCGGATATTAAAAGAGTATGGGGAAGAAAGGTGGGCAAAAAGAATTGCCCTGTTTATTATAGAAGAGAGAAGCAAAAAGCCTATTGAAACAACCTTTGAGCTTACGGAGGTTATTAAAAAAGCAATTCCGAAAAAGGCAAGGCTTGAGGGAGGACACCCCTCCAAAAGAACATTTCAGGCAATAAGAATTGAGGTAAACAATGAGCTTGGCGTTTTGGAAGGCGCCGTTGAGGATATGGTTAGGGCGTTAAAACCCGGGGGAAGAATTTGCGTTATTACATTTCATTCTTTGGAGGACAGAATTGTTAAAAGAGTGTTTAAACGGCTGGAGAACCCCTGCATTTGCCCGAGGGAGCTGCCTGTTTGTGTTTGCGGCAGAAAACCATTGGTAAAAATTATTACAAAAAAACCCGTTACGGCAAAGGAAGAAGAGCTTTTGGAAAACAACAGAGCCCGCAGCGCAAAGCTGAGAATAGCCGAGAGGGTTGAAGAAAATTAAAGCCCGATATGGCTTTAAGGGAATGAGGAATTATTATGACAGGCAGACGTAATGTGCGGAATATGAATAACAACAGAACAAGGTACAGTTACGGCTCTTACAACTTTGGCAGCACTGCCAGAGCATACAGTTATTATCCCGAAAGGAAAACCGTTAAAAAGGAGCAGCCAAAGGTTATTAAGGTTGGGGAATACAGCCTTGTACACAGAGTGGCGCTTGTTGGAATTATGCTTTTTATGGCGGCGCTTGCAATAGGTTTTCTTTGTGTATACGGATACAACTATGAGTTATCTTCGGATATTGCCTCTTTAAGAGAGGAGCTTAACGAGCTTAAGGAGGATAATTATTATTTGGAATCCGACTTTGACAACAATCTTAATTTAGACTATATAGAAGAAGTGGCAATAAACAGGCTTGGTATGCAAAAACCCTTATCTTATCAGATAAAATACATAAATGTGCCTAAACAGAGCTATACCATACTTTACAACACCGCCGAAGAGAAAAAAGGCTTTTGGGAAAACATTAAGGAATTAAATTTTAAGGGTGCATTTGATTCGTTATTTGCGTTCTGACGTATAAGGAGGATCGAAAATGGCTGAAAGAAGAACCCCAAAAAGGGTGAATACAAAAAAAAGACAACCTAAGTTAAAAGCAAATTATTCCGGCAGTTTAAAGATTATATTTATTATATTCATACTCTGCCTTTCTTTTGTTGGTTTTGTGAGAATATTCGGCATAATAGTTCTTCATGGGGAGGAATACTCCGCAAAGGCAATTAACAACCAAATGACAAAGGTGCAGGGAAAGGTTATTAATGCAAACAGAGGAAATATTTACGACAGAAACAATCAGCCGTTAGCGGTAAGCAATACGGTTTTTAATATTATATTGGACGTTAGAGTGCTTGATACATTGGACAGCGATGTTAAGGAAGAAACCCTTAGCGGACTGAGCGAGGAGCTGAACATCCCCTTGGACGTTTTAAAGGGGTATTTGGAAAAAGGCTCTGACGGGGAGCTTAAATATGACACAAACTGGCAGGTTATTGCAAAGCAGGTACCGTACGAAACAGGCAAAAAAATTGAGGACAAGGGACTTAAATGCGTTTATATGGAAGAGGACACATTAAGAACCTACCCCAACGACAAGCTTGCCTCTCAGGTAATAGGCTTTATAAGAGGAGATACAAAGTGGGGACTTGAGGCGGAGTATGATGATGTTATGACAGGTACTCCCGGGCGTATTTTCAGAACATACGAGGCCGACGATACGATTGTTACAAGAAGAGAGGACCCCATTAGGGGCAACAGCCTTGTTACCACACTGGACACAACCGTTCAGCAGTATGCGGAAAATATTGCAAAAACCGCTTATACGGAGTATGAGGCGCAAAATGCCTCCGTACTTGTTATGAACCCTACAACGGGAGAAATTCTGGGAATGGCGGCTTATCCTTCATTCAGCTTAAATGACCCAACAAAAATTACTCAAATGGAAAATGATGATTTTATGGAGCTGTGGGACAACGGTATGCCCGATGAGGATAAAAGCGCCGCTTACAACTCCGCATGGAAAAACTACAACATAACATCATCATTTGAACCCGGCTCTATTATGAAGCCCATAGTTGTGGCATCCGCTCTTGAAAGCGGAGCTATTAATGAAAACGACAGCTTTTTCTGCGGCGGCTCGTTAACTGTTGCGGACTATGAAATTCACTGTCACAATGTATACGGACACGGAACTCAAACAATACCCGAGGTTTTGGCGCACTCCTGCAATGTTGGTATGATGCAGATTGCTTACGCTATGGGGCGTGACAGATTTTATGATTATTTTAAGGAGTTTGGCTTTGGGGATATTACGGGAGTTGACCTGCCTAACGAGGCAAGCTGCGGCAGCCTTGTTTACGGCAGGGATCAGCTTAACATTACGGAGCTTTCCACCTGTTCCTTCGGGCAGGGGTTTAACTGTACGGCTTTGCAGATACTTACGGCATTTTCGGCTGTTATTAACGGCGGAAATTTAATGAAGCCTTATGTTGTGAGCCAGATTTTAGACCCTACGGGGAATGTTGTGGAGGACTTAGAGCCTACTGTAGTCAGAAAGGTTATTTCCAAAGAGGTTTCCGACTATATGAGAGAATCTCTTGAAGAGGTTATTGACGGTGACGGTACGGGTACAAAGGCAAGAATTGACGGCTACAGAATAGGCGGAAAAACAGGTACAGCGGAGCAGGGCAAGCGTGACGGTACAGAGTGGGTAGACGACTTTATTGCATACTTACCTGTTGAAGACCCCAACATTATTTGTATGGTTGTTATAGACAGACCTGTTGCGGGCGAGGTTTCGCCGGCGCCTCAAATGAAGGAATTGCTTATTGACCTTATAAATACATACAGCATACCGCCGTCCGACGAGGACGCAAGCTACGAAGTGCTTATGGAAAACGGCGAGATTACCCTTGGAGATTACACGGGATACAGCCTTGAAAACGCAATTACACAGCTTAACAGCTTAGGTATAGATTATGAGCTTGTCGGTGACAGCGGCGATACAATTCTTAAGCAGTTCCCTGTGGGGGGTTCTACAATAGATTCATCCACGAAGGTATTGCTGTACATTACAATAGGCGATGAAAATACCACACTTCAGGCAGTGCCGGACTTGACGGGTTTAACCTTGGAGCAGGCGCAAACCGCCGTTGAAGCGGTAGGCTTTGAGCTAAAGGTGGAAAACAGCAATGTTGCCTTTGAGGGAGAGGAAAATAAAAGCTCTTCCGAAAACAGCGAAAAGGACACTTCCGCAACAGAGGCTACCACGGAAGCCGTGGAGATTAACACAAACGAGAACGGCGAGGTTATAAAAACCGTTTACAAGCAAACACCCGCCTACGGCAAAAAAGTACCCCCGGGCACTACCGTAAAGGTTAAGCTCGGGTAGGTGAATTACGGCATAATAATGCTTTGTATGAATACAATATATAATAGAAAATACAGGGCGGTAAAAATGTGTTTGGCGCAAGTATAACTGAAAAGAAGCGGCTTTTGTTTGGGTTTGCGGTTTTTGAAATATTGCTTGGTATGCTTATGGGCAGGGTGTTTTACATACAGTATTTTAAAGGTGACAGCCTGCAAAGGTTAGCCTATGAGCAGCAGACAAGGGACAGACTTATAAAAGCGAGGCGAGGCGGCATTACCGACAGAAACGGAAATGCTTTGGCAAAAACCGAAACGGTGTATTCCGTAAGCGTAATTCATGCCCAAATTAAGGAGCCTGAGATTGTAAGCAGGAGCTTAAGCGATATTTTGGAGCTTAACTATGAAGATGTTTTCAAAAAGGTAAACAAAAATGTTGCTTTAGAGAGAATTAAAACAAAGGCGGACAGTGAAATGGCTGCCGAAATAAGAAATTTGAATTTGGCCGGAGTTGTTGTTGACGAGGACGTTAAGAGGGTTTATCCCGAAAACAGTTTAGCTGCCTGTGTTATTGGCTTTTGCGGAAAGGATAACCAGGGCATAACGGGACTTGAAGCAAAGTATGACAAATATCTTTGCGGAGAGCAGGGGAAAATATTAACGGAAACAGACGCAAGGGGCATAGAGCTGAATTTCGGCAAAAAAACAAGAAACGCTCCCAATGACGGCAAAACCCTTGTTACCGCATTGGATATTAATATACAAAAATATGCGGAGCAGCTTTTGGAAAATGCTCTTGAAGCAAAGAAAGCCAAAAGAGGGTCGGTAATTGTTATGAACCCTCAAAACGGTGAGATTTACGCAATGGTTTGCAAGCCTGATTTTAACCTGAACGAGCCGTTTAAAATAAATGACGCCGAGCTTGAGGCGAAATGGGAGAGCTTTTCGCAGGAAGAAAAAAACAAATATCTTAACGCCATGTGGCGGAATTTTAATATAAACGATACTTATGAGCCGGGGTCTACATTTAAAACAATTACATCCTCCGCAGGACTTGAGGAGGGTGTTGTTAAACCCGATGATACATTTAACTGCGGCGGCGGCCGTGAGGTGGGCGGAAGGTACATTAAGTGCTGGAGAAGCCCCCGAAGCCACGGCAGCGAAACATTTGCGCAGGGAGTGCAGAACAGCTGCAACCCCGTGTTTATGGACGTTGCCGCAAGGCTGGGAGCGGATAGGTTTTATGAGTATATGCTTAAATTTGCTTTTGATAAAAAAACAGGCATAGACCTGCCCGGAGAAGCGGTTGGCATAATGCACAAAAAAGAGAATATCGGCCCTGTGGAGCTTGCAACAATGAGCTTTGGGCAGACTTTTCAAATAACACCCATGCAGCTTTTAAGGGCGGTTTCTTCCATAATAAACGGCGGACGGCTTATAACACCCCACATTGGAAAAGAAATTTTGAATGAGGACGGAAGTGTTTACAGGGAGCTTGATTTTTCCAATAATGAAAGGAGCATATCCCAAAGCACCTCCGATACTATGAGGGAAATACTTGAAAGCGTTGTATATGCAGGCACAGGCAACAAGGCATACATACCCGGCTACAGAATTGGCGGAAAAACAGCCACAAGTGAAAAGCTGCCAAGAGGAAACGGAAAGTATATTGCGTCATTTATTGCTTTTGCGCCTGCCGAAAAGCCGGAGGTTTTGGCTTTGACGCTTATTGACGAGCCGCAGGGGGTTTATTACGGGGGTCAGGTAACGGGGCCTGTTATGAAGGATTTGCTTGAAACGGTTTTGCCCTATTTGGGTATTGAACCTGTATATAATGAAGAAGAGCTTAACAAAAAGGAGGCGGCTCCTTATGAAATGGAAAGCTTTATTGGAGAAAAGGCTTCTGCCGCAAAGACCGCATTAACCCAAAAGGGTATGAATGTGGTTTTTGAGGGGGAGGGTGATGTTGTTTGTGAACAGTTTCCTTGTGTTGGAGAAAAAATATATATAAACAGCACAGTTATACTTTACTTAGGGTAAGGAGGGCTTTTTAATGAAACTTGCTGATGTTTTGAAAAATTTGGAATATGAGGTGCTTGCAGGAAGTACTAATGCGGAGATTGACAACATTACAATAGACTCCCGCAAGGCAGGCAAAAACACGCTTTTTGTTGCCATAGAGGGCTTTACGGTAGACGGACACAATTTTATACCAAAGGCTGTTCAGGCAGGCGCAGCGGGGGTAATATGCACAAAAAATTTAACTGAGTACAAAGAGGGGGTTGCCTACATTAAGGTGAAAAATGCCCGTTTTGTGCTTGGCTACTGCGCAAGAAACTTTTACAAAAATCCCGGAGGGAAGCTTAGCATTATAGGTGTTACGGGAACTAACGGAAAGACAAGCACAACATATTTTTTGGAAGAAATTTTAAAAGAAAACGGCAGGCAGGTTGGTGTTATAGGCACTGTTGAAATAAGAGCGAAGGGTGAAAAGCTTAACTACAAGCTTGCCACCAGCACCACACCCGACACAATAGATCTAAACAACATTTTATGCGATATGATAGACAGAGGCTGTACTGATGTGGCTATGGAGGTAAGCAGCCATGCCCTGCAGCTTTACAAGGTTGACGGAATAGATTTTAAGGTCGGCATTTTTACAAACCTAACCCAAGACCATTTGGATTTGCACGGTACAATGGAAAACTATCTCCGTGCAAAGGCAAGGCTTTTTGGAATGTGCGAGGCAGGCGTGCTTAATGTGGACGACAGCTATTATGAACAAATGAGGGATTTGGCTGAGTGCAGAGTTATAACCTACGGCATTGAAAACGACTGTGACATTAAGGCCGAAAACATAGAGTACCTTATGGACAGGGTTAAGTTTGATGTTATTTACAAAGGCGGCAGATACAAAATAGAGCTTATGGTGCCGGGCAAGTTTAGCGTATACAATGCTTTGGCGGCTATCGGCGGCGCAATTTGCGTTGGCGTGCCAATGGATATTACAGTAAAAGCTTTAGGCAACATTAAGGGTGTGCCGGGCAGAATACAGAATATTGCAGTCGGCAGAGATTTTGGCGTGTTTGTGGACTATGCTCACACTCCCGACGGTGTGCTTAACATAATTAATGCGGTAAGAGAGTTTACAAAGGGCAGAGTAATTACCGTTTTTGGCTGCGGCGGCGACAGGGACAGAAGAAAAAGACCCATTATGGGGGAAATTTCCGCCAAGCTGTCGGATTATTCCATAATTACATCCGATAACCCCAGAACGGAAGAGCCTATGGACATTATACGGGAGGTAGAGGCAGGCGTTAAGCCTGTTACGGATAAGTACGAAATTCTTGCTGACAGACGTGACGCTATTTTTAAGGCAATAGAAATGGCGCAAAAGGGAGATTCCGTTATAATTGCGGGAAAAGGACACGAGGACTACGAAATATTTAAGGACAAGACCATTCATTTTGATGATGCTGAGGTTGCGGAAGAGGCGCTTTGCAAATTAAAGGGCGGTAAGTAACGGGAGATAGGCATGAAAGCTTTAGGTTTAAAGGAAATTGAAAATGCCTGCATGGGCAGAGCTGTTAATTATAAAGATGTTGTAATTGAAAATATTTCCACGGACAGCAGAAAAATTGACGCCGGCACACTTTTTGTGCCGCTTATAGGCGAAAGGTTTGACGGACACGATTTTATTGACGATGTTATAAGCAAAGGAGCCGCGGCTTTTATTTCCGACAGGGAGATAGAAACGGAGCTGCCCTATATAATTGTTGAGGACACAACAAAGGCTTTGGGGGATATTGCGAAATATTACAGAGGCTTGTTTAAAATACCGGTTATAGGCATAACGGGAAGTGTGGGTAAAACCACCACAAAGGAAATGACGGCGTCCGTTTTGGGAGAGAAATTTAATGTGGTAAAAACACAGGGTAATTTTAACAATCACATAGGCTTACCCCTTACAATTTTTAATATAGACGAAAGTACGGACATAGCCGTTTTGGAAATGGGTATGAACCACCGTGGAGAAATAAGGTATTTGGGGCAGATTGCGGGAATTAATGCGGCAGTTATTACAAATGCGGGTACATCTCATATAGGAAATTTAGGCAGCAGAGAGGGCATTTTGGCGGCAAAGTGTGAAATATTTGAAAATTTGGATCCTAACGGGATCAAGATAATTAACGGGGACTGCGATATGCTTTCCACACTTAAAGGAAGGGAAGACAGAGCCTTTTTTTACAGCACAAAGGACGAAACTGCGGACATTTATGCAAAAAACATTGAGTTTAGGGGTTTGGAAGAAACGAGCTTTACAATTTGTTTAAGCGGAAGAGAGATTTTTGTAAATATGAAAGCGTCGGGCATACATATAGTGGCAAACGCTCTTGCGGCGGCTAAGGTTGGGGAGTACTTCGGACTTAATGATGATGAAATTAAGCGCGGCATTGAGAGCTTTAAAAACCCCGGCAAGCGTATGGACATTGTTAAAACGGACAGATACACAATTATTAACGATACATATAATGCCAATCCTCAGTCGGTTAAGGCAGGCATTGATGTTTTGAGCAAAATGGAGGGCAGACGTGTTGCCGTGCTTGGAGAGATGCTTGAGCTGGGAGAGGAAAGCGGAAAATACCACAGAGAGGTGGGAGAGTTTGCCGCAAAGGCAGGCATTGACGTTGTTGTGGGTATTGGTGATGAAAATGTGCTGAAGCTGACCTTGGGCGCAAGCTTTGGCGGCGGCGGCAAGGTTTTTTACTATAAAACAAAGGAAGAATTTTACGCAAACCGTAAAAAGATATTTAAAAACGGTGATACGGTGCTTGTAAAGGCATCTCGGGGAGAAAAGTTTGAGGAAATTGCCGAAATGTTAAGAAAGCTCTGATCAATTGGTTCACACGCCTTCCGGATGAGAATTTTCGGCGGATTACCCGGTGTTTTCTTAAAAAAGTCGGCAAACGATGGAAAGGATAGTTTTTAATGTATACTGAAATGATAAAGGCTGTTTATGCAATACTTATTGCTTTTGTATTTGATGTTATTTTATGCCCTGTTATTATTCCTTTTTTAAAAAGACTTAAATTTGGGCAGAATGTAAGGGACGACGGCCCTCAAAGCCATTTGGTAAAGGCAGGAACGCCTACCATGGGCGGTATTATGATACTGCTAAGTATGTTATTTGCCTCTTTATTTTTTATAAAGGGTAATTATGACGGCATTATGGTATTGTTTATGACACTGGGTTTCGGAATTATAGGCTTTATTGACGACTACATTAAGGTGGTTAAAAAGAGGAGCCTGGGTTTAAGAGTTTGGCAAAAGCTTGTTTTACAGCTTATTGTTACGGGTATTTTTATTTGGTACATTTACAAATATACCGATTTGGGAACGGACATTTTAATTCCCTTTATGGGGGGAGCGGCTCTTGATTTGGGGGTTGTATTTATTCCCTTTATTATTTGCGTTGTTCTCGGCACTGTAAACGGTGTTAATTTAACGGACGGCTTGGACGGCTTGGCAAGCGGTGTTACAGTGCTTGTTACTTTGTTTTTTATGTTTATTGCTTATGCTCTCGGCAGCGGAATTTTGCCTGTGGCAGGGGCGGCGGCAGGCGCTCTTTTGGGGTTTTTGCTTTTCAACTCCTATCCCGCAAAGGTATTTATGGGAGATACAGGCTCACTTGCGTTGGGCGGATTTATTGCCGCAATGGCGGTAATGTTTAAAATGCCGCTTTTTTTGGTTATTGTGGGTATTATATATGTTTGCGAGTCATTATCCGTTATATTGCAGGTGGGATATTTTAAGCTTACTCACGGAAAGAGAATTTTTAAAATGGCGCCTTTGCACCATCACTTTGAGCAGTGCGGCTACAGAGAAACAAAGGTTGTTGCCATATTTTATATTGTAACGGCAATTGCTGTGCTTGTAGGCTTTTTGGCAACAAACGGTATTTTTTAACGGAGGGAATATACTATGGAATATAAAGGTAAAAATGCTCTCGTTTGCGGAATGGCAAGAAGCGGTATTGCCGCCGCAAGGCTTTTAAAGAAGCTTGGCGCAAGGGTTGTTTTGCAGGATTTAAAAACGGCTGAGGAGCTTAATATTAATAATGAGGATTTTGAGGGCATAGAGCTTTATTTGGGTAAAAACCCCGATGATATTATTTTGGAGAAGGACGTGGTTGTTTTAAGCCCCGGTATACCGTCGGATTTACCCTTTATTGCCGGAGCGAAAAATAAGGGGATACCCGTTATAAGCGAGGTGGAACTGGCTTTTGATGTTTGCAAGGCTCCCGTTATTGCAATTACGGGAACAAACGGAAAAACAACGACAACGGCTCTTACGGGGGAGATTTTTTCCAAAAAATATAAAACGGAAACCGTTGGAAATATTGGCATACCGTATTCCGACAAGGCCTTGGAGCTTGGGGAGGGTGACAGAATTGTTATTGAAAACTCCAGCTTTCAGCTTGAAAACATAAAAACATTTAAGCCTGTTTGCGCAGCAGTGCTTAACATTACTCCCGATCACCTTAACAGACACCATACCATAGAAAGCTATATTAAGGCAAAAGAAAATATTTTTATGAATATGGGCGAGGGGGATTTTGTTATTCTTAATTGGAACGACCCTGTTACCCGGGATATGAAAAACAGAACAAATGCAAAGGTTTACTTTTTTTCGCTGACGGAAAGGCTTGATGAGGGTGTATGGGCAGATGAAAAAAGTATTTATGTTAATATAGGTAATGTTCGGGGAAAGGTTATTGACATTGATGAAATGAACATAATCGGCGGACACAATGTGGAAAATGCCATGGCGGCAGTTGGATTGGCTGTTTGCGGCGGTGTGGAGCTTGAGCTTATAAGGCAGACCCTCAGAGAATTTAAGGCTGTTGAACACAGAATTGAATATGTTATTACAAAAAACGGTGTAAATTATTATAACGACAGCAAGGGGACAAACCCCGATGCGGCAATTAAGGCTGTTTATGCCATGAAAGGGCCTACTCTGCTTATTGCCGGAGGCTACGACAAGGGCAGCGATTTTACGGAGTGGGTTGAAACCTTTCGGGGCAGAGTTAAGTACGTTGCCATAATAGGAGAGGTTAAGGATAAAATTAAAAGCTGCTGTGATAAGGCAGGCTTTAAAAACTATGAGATTTTTGAAACATTTGAAGATGCCGTTAAAGGCTGTGCGGATAAAGCGCTGGAGGGGGACAATGTTCTGCTTTCTCCTGCCTGCGCAAGCTGGGATATGTTTGAAAGCTACGAGCAGAGAGGCAGAATTTTTAAGGATTTGGTCAGAAAATAATGTTTATACTCAAAGCTGTGTGCGGCGCATACAATGAAGGGGTTGGTTTTTGGTGAGAGAGGTTAGAGATACTCGGAAAAACAGCAGATTAAAAAAGCAGGAGCCAAAGGTGGTTATGTCGGCAGACTTTATTATATTGTTTGTTGTTATTTTGCTTGTTGTTTTTGGCACTATTATGATTTTTTCGGCAAGCTATTATACTGCCGGTAACAGCAGTAAATATGATTATGATATATACTTCTTTTTAAAGAGGCATTTAAGGTATGTGGTTTTGGGTTTTTTTTGTATGATAATTTTAAGCATTGTTAATTACAAGTATTTAAAGCCGTTTTTGTTTTTGACATACTGCTTATCTCTTGTTTTTCTGGTGCTTGTTCTTTTTTTCGGAGATGTAGTAAACGGCGCAAAAAGATGGCTGTGGTTTTTTCAGCCCTCTGAGGTGGCGAAGCTTGCTATGGTGCTGTATCTTTCCGCTTATATAGAGGACCATAAGGGTATACTAACTACGGGGAACGGCTTTTTAAAGTGCATTGGCATTATACTTTTGCCTACGGCGCTTATAGCGTTAGAGCCAAGTATGAGTGTGGCGGTTGTTACTTTTACCATTGGTATGGGCGTTTTGTTTATAGGCACGCCCGATAAAAGGTTTTTCCTGCCGTTTATACCCTTGGGAGGACTTGCTCTTTTGTTTGGTATTGTTTTGGCGTCGTTCAGAAAAGGCAGGATTTTGGCTTGGCTTCATCCCTTCGACTACGCTCAGGATAAGGCTTATCAGGCTGTGCAGTCCTTTTATGCCATCGCCTCGGGCGGATTTTTGGGTTTGGGACTGGGACACAGCAGGCAGAAGCTGGGTTACATACCCGAGGCGCATAATGACATTATTTTTTCCATTGTGTGCGAAGAGCTTGGATTTTTCGGGGCGGCTATTGTTATTGTATTGTTTATGATACTTATTTGGAGAGTTATAAGAACTGCCATGGGCGCAGACAGCGAGTTTGGTGTGCTTTGTGCAGGCGGTATTATTGTAATGATTGGCTTGCAGGTTATTATGAATATAGCCGTTGTTACAAACACTATGCCTAACACGGGTATTCCGCTGCCCTTTATAAGCTATGGCGGCACATCGCTTGTTATAATGCTTATGGCTATGGGTATTGTGCTTAATATATCCAAACATCAAAGGGTTTAACCAAGTAAGGAAGCGCCCTGACTTTTAGGCGGCGGAG
>CAYMAA010000027.1:0-17471 GCA_964388305.1 uncultured Lachnospiraceae bacterium
CAAATGTGACCGCCGCCGCCAAAGCCTGCCGCAACCCTGTTTACGTCAACACCGTTGCTCCTAAAGCTGCATTTGGCAATATTTTCACCTTTTTCATAAACAAATACAGATGCCTTTGCGCCGTTTATGTTAAGGCAGTATTCCGCAATGCCGTCAAGCTGTTCAAATATTGCTCCCGCAGCTCTTATTTCTTTTAATGTCAGAAATGTATACGCAACTCCGTCCTCAAGCTTTGCCTTAACAACAGCAGCTCCAAAGGCCTTTGCCGCGGCAAAATCGTGCCTGTATAACATTCTTGCCTGAATATCGGTAAAATCAATGCCCTTTTCTATAAGCTCTCCGCCAATTTCCATGGTGCGTTTACCCGTACAGCTGTGTTTAAATGCGCTTGTATCCGTAATAATGCCCGTATATAAACATTCCGCCATGTGTTTGTCTATTTCACACAATGGTGAAATAAGCTCATAAACAAGCTCACAGGTTGAAGATGCTTTTGGACGGACAAAATTGTTATCGGCAAAGCCTATGTTGGAAATATGGTGGTCTATATTGTAGGTGATTTTTGCCCTGTCAAAAACAGATGCTCCCTCTCCCAGTCTTTCCTTGTCGCCGCAGTCCAAAGCTATAAACAGGTCGGGGTTAATGCTTTGCAAGCTGCCCTTAAAAAGTCTGCTTTTATTTAAAATATAATTAAACTTATCGCCCTTAAAGTAAACAAAAACCACAGGTGTTTTGCCGAGCTTTTCAACAAAATCCGCCATGGCAAGGGTAGACCCGACCGCATCACCGTCCGCATTAAAATGTGCGCTTATAACAATAACATTGCTTTTTAAAATATCACTTTTTAGTTTTCTGCCGAAATCATTCCTCATTTTTTTCACCTAAATTCAAATCATTAATAATTTTGGAAATGTGCATACCATATTCCAGGGAATCATCATAAATAAAGTTTATTTCAGGCGTGTTTCTTAAATTTATTCTCTTTGCCAAAAGACTCCTTACATAGCCCTGAGCGTTTTTAAGTACCTTCATAGAGCTTTCAACAGCCTCGTCACTGCCCAAAATACTGACGTAAATTTTGCAGTATTTAAGGTCTGTTGTGGTTTCCACCTTTAAAACGCTCATCATGGCGGCAGTATTTCTGGGGTCTTTAATTTCGGAACGTAAAATTTCAGAAACCTCTTTTTTAATTTCATCGTTAATTCTTATCATACGATTGTTTGTTTTCATACAATACCGCCCTTATCGCTTAATCTCTTCCATTGTAAATGCTTCTATAATATCGCCAAGCTTAATATCGTTAAATTTATTTAATGTAATGCCGCACTCAAAGCCTGTTGCCACTTCCTTAACATCGTCCTTATAACGTCTTAATGTGGCAATCTCTCCCTCATATACAATTACATTATCTCTCAAAAGCCTTACATTAGAGTTTCTGCTGACCTTGCCGTCCTTAATATAGCTGCCTGCTATTGTACCGACACTGCTTACGTTGTAAATCTGCCTTACCTCGGCGTGACCGAGAATTTTTTCCGCAAACTCAGGGTCAAGCATACCCTTAATGGCGGCGCTGATATCATCAATGGCATTGTAAATAACCCTGTAAAGCCTTACGTCTACCTTTTGGTCCTCGGCAACACTTTTTGCGGAGGCTTCGGGTCTTACATTAAAGCCTATAATAATGGCGTTTGATGCGGAGGCAAGCATAACGTCGGACTCGGTAATAGCGCCGACACCGCCGTGTATTGTTCTTATTCTTACCTCGTCTGTGGAAAGCTTTTCAAGAGATGCCCTTACAGCCTCAACAGAGCCTTGAACGTCTGCCTTAATAACAATGTTAAGCTCCTTCATATTACCTGCCTGAATTTGGCTGAACAAGTCCTCAAGAGAAACCTTTTGAGTTTCCTTTATCATATCAATTCTGTTTTGAGCAATAACGGATTCCGCAACCTGCCTTGCCTGTTTTTCGTTCTTTGCAACGTAAAAAACATCTCCTGCGTGAGGCACATCGTTAAGCCCCAAAATTTCAACGGGGGTAGACGGGCCTGCGGCTTTTATCTGCCTGCCCTTGTCATCTACCATGGCTCTTACTCTTCCGTAGGTTCCCCCAACAACCATCGGGTCGCCCACACGCAATGTGCCGCTTTTTACAAGCGCCGTTGCAACAGGGCCTCTGCCCTTATCCAGCCTTGCTTCAATTATGTTTCCTCTTGCTCTCTTGTTGGGGTTGGCTTTAAGCTCTTTCATTTCGGAAACAAGTATAATCATTTCCAAAAGCTGATCTATACCCTCTTTTGTAACTGCGGAAACAGGCACGGCAATTGTTTCTCCGCCCCAGTCCTCCACAACAAGACCGTATTCCACAAGCTCCTGCTTAACCCTGTCGGGATTTGCTGATGGCTTATCTATTTTGTTAATTGCGACAATAATATCTACCCCTGCCGCCTTTGCGTGGTTAATAGCCTCAACGGTTTGGGGCATAACACCGTCATCTGCCGCAACAACAAGCACGGCAATATCCGTAACAAGAGCGCCTCTCATACGCATGGCGGTAAATGCCTCATGCCCGGGGGTATCCAAAAATGTAATCGGCTTTCCGTTTATGGAAACAGTGTAAGCGCCTATGTGCTGAGTAATTCCTCCTGCCTCTCCTGCGGTTACCTTTGTTTTTCTTATAGCGTCCAAAAGAGATGTTTTGCCGTGGTCAACGTGGCCCATAACTACTACTACGGGTGGTCTTTCTTTAAGGGTTTTGGGGTCGTCATTCTCTTCGCCGAAAACCTCTTCAACAATATCCTTTTCCGTTTCTTCTTCAACAATAACACCGTAGTCCTCGCATATGCTTGCAGCCAAATCTCTCTCTATTTCCTGATTTATACTTGCCATAACGCCCTTTTTCATAAGCTTCATAATAATTTCGCTGCTTTTTTTGCCAAGCTTGTCTGCCAAATCTCCAACGGAAACGGTAGCGCCAAGTTCTATTACGGAAATTTCATCGTCCTCTTCCTCAACAACAGGCTCAGGCTCAGGCTCGGCTTGCCTTTTCTTTTTATTCTTTTTGCTTTTTTTCTTTTTTTCGGGCAAATTGGCTTCGGCAGGCTTTTCTTCCGCCTTTGGCTCTTCCTTTGGCTTATTTTCCTCCGCAATAAGCTCCCTAAGCATTTCCTCTTCATCTTTTGTAATGCCGCTTGCGGCTTTTTTGCCTGTTACTCCAAGCTCTTCCAATTTTTTTATAATATCGTTGTTAGAAATTCCAAGCTCCTTGGACAGTTCTCTTATTCTCATAAAACCTTCCACCTCCGTATGGTCATTGGGCAAGCTCTTTATATATCCTGTCCGCAAGTCCCTTGTCGGTTACGGCAAAGCAGGCTCGGTTAAACTTACCCACAGCGTGGGAAAGACTTTCCTTTTTGCCGAATATTAAAACAGGTATGTTATAGTACTTCCCCTTATTCAAAAATTTATTTTTAGTGTTTTCAGATGCGTCCTCGGGAATAATTATTAGCATTGCCTCTCCCTTTTTGCAGGCAATTTCCACGCTTTGCTCTCCCGTAATCAGCCTTCCGGCCTTCATACATAACGAGAGCATAAACAAATTATCGCCCCTCATAGCTTTTCAAGCTGTAATTTCAGCTTTTCGTAAACCTCGGACGGGACTGCCGTTTTAAAGGATCTTTCCAGTCCCTTGCATTTTTCCGCTTTCTTAAGACACTCCTCATTAGGGCAAATATAAGCTCCTCGTCCGGGGAGCTTGCCTGTTGCATCCAAAGCAAACTCGCCCGCATCGTTTTTTACAATTCTAATAAGCTCCTTTTTGTTTTTCATTTCCTGGCAGCCTGTGCATTTTCTTAACGGTATTTTACGCTTTTTCAACATAAGCTCACCTCTGTTTACTCCTCACTGTCAAAATTCTCATATTCTTCATCATTGCCATCTTCGCCGTCATAGTCATTATCGGGAATTTCACAAGCCTTGTCTATCTCCGTAAAATCAATAAACCTTGTGGCTCTTGCCTGAGTTTCGCTCTTTATGTCAATCTTTCTTCCCGTAAGCCTTGCGGCAAGCCTTACATTCTGCCCCTCCTTGCCTATAGCCAGGCTGAGCTGATTATCCGCAACAACAACCCTCGCAAACTTTTCCTCATCGTTTTCTCCAACCTCAACGGCAATGACCTTTGCCGGGTTTAAAGCGGCTCTTATAAATTCTCCCGGATCCTCGCTCCAGTTAATAATGTCTATCTTTTCGCCTCTTAACTCATCTACAATAACATTAACTCTTGCTCCGCCCGGCCCTACACAGGCGCCTACAGGGTCAACCTCGGGGTTTTTGGAGTAAACAGCCATTTTTGTTCTGCTGCCTGCCTCTCTGGCAATGCTCTTTATTTCCACGGTGCCGTCAAAAACCTCGGGTACCTCCAACTCAAACAGCCTTTTAACAAACTCGTAATGTGTACGGCTTACGTTTATCTGCGGCCCTTTTGAGGTCTGCCTTACTTCAAGAATATATACCTTTATTCTGTCGTTGAAATTGTAGGTTTCCCCGGGTATCTGCTCTCTGAAAGGCAGCATTGCTTCCATTTTGCCTAAAGACACAATGACGTTTCGTCTTTCCGTTCTTTGAACAATTGCCGTGTCAATGTCCTTTTCCTTAACAATGTATTCGTTGTAGAGCTTTTCCCGTTCCGCTTCTCTCAGCTTTTGAACAACCACCTGCTTTGCGGTTTGGGCGGAAATTCTGTCCAAATTCTTTGTGGAAATTTCAAAATCAACAAAATCCCCCAATTCATATTTTGGGTCAATCTCCCTTGCTTCCTCCAAGCCTATTTCAATAAATCCGTCATAAACATCCTCAACAACCTCTTTGGAGGCATATACCCTTATATCCCCCGTTTCTCTGTTAATGTTTACTTTAATGTTCTGGCTTGTTCCGTAGTTCTTTTTGCAGGCAGTAATAAGCGATGTTTCTATTGCCTCAAATATAATTTCCTTATCAATGCCTTTTTCCTTTTCCAAAATGTTTAAAGCCGCTATCAGCTCTTTTTTATCCATTTTTTATAAAACCTCCCTAAAACACTTATTAATAACAGGTTCACTGCATTTACAAAATTACCGCCAGTTTGCAGACTGCGACATCTTCTTTTTTAAACCTCATTTCGCCGCCGTCATCGCAAGCAATAACAATTTCACCGTTTTCAAGCCCCGCAAGCTCTCCCTCAAACTCCTTTGAGCCGCAGAACGCTTTATAAAGCTTAATAACCACAAGCCTGCCCTTATACTTTACATATTCAAAATCCTTTTTAAGTATTCGGTCAAGGCCCGGAGAGCTTACTTCAAGTATATAAGCCTCTTCAATAAAGTCCTCTTTATCAAGCGCTTCCTCCAGCTCCCGACTTACCGCCTCACAGTCGTCAATGGATACTCCCTCGGGTTTGTCAATAATAATTCTTAAATATCGGTTTCCGCCCTCTTTAACAAACTCAGCCTCCACAAGCTCCAGTTTTTTCCTTTCGCAAATTTCCAAGGCTGTTTTTTCCGTTTTTTCAACAATTTCTTTTATATGCACATTATCACCTTCCGCACCGCCTTTAAAGGTGCAAAATAACAAAAAACAAGAGTGGGCGTAACCCACTCTAAACTTAAACATCTGTTCCAACAAGTATTATAACATTATAATATTGTAAAATCAAGTAATTTTTTTAAAATTTTGAAATAAAATATAAGGAAACACCGATTAATAAGTGTTTTCATAAAAATTTTACCGTAAAGGAAGTAATATAATGAGTAAATTCAGGTTTGGCATATTAGGCGGAGATTATCGTTACAAGCTGCTTTACAACAAGCTTATTGACGACGGCTACATTGTAAAAGCCTATAACAATACATTTATTACCCAAACGGAAAGCTCTCTCGCATCGCTTTTGGAAAATACCGATGTGCTTATAGGGCCAATTCCCACAACAAAGGATAACGCCGAAATTTATCTTGCAAACTCGCCTTCAATAAAAATAACGGAGCTTTTTGAAGCCATGCGCAGAAGAAATCTTTTTACATATATAGGGGGAGTAATAAGCTCTGATGTGCGCCAAATTGCGGAAAAAAACAATATTACACTTTATGACTTTTTTGCCATGGAGGAGGTTGCGATAAGCAATGCCATACCAACGGCTGAGGGCGCTGTAGCCACCGCTATAAACGAAAGTGATATTACTCTTTTCGGAAGCAGGGCGCTTGTTCTGGGTTACGGCCGCTGCGGCAAAATTCTTGCAAATATGCTTAAGGGCATAGGGGCAGATACCTACGCAACCTACCGCGCGGAAACAGCCGCCGCTTACATAAATGCTTTTGGCATACAGGGCATAAATCTCTCGGATTTGAAATCAAAAATACACATTTTTAATTATATATTCAATACAATACCTGCTCCCGTGCTTACAAAGGATGTTCTTAAAAAAGTAAATAAAAAATGTCTTATAATAGATATTGCACAAGCTCCCGGAGGTACGGACTTCAACTTTGCGAGAGATTTAAACCTGCGCGCCCTTTACTGCCCCGGCTTGCCCGGAAGGGTAGCGCCCTTAACCGCTGCCGAAATTCTAAAATCCGCCGTGATTTCAATAGCGTTAAAATAACCTGTGAGGAGTAATGATTTTGTAATGGTATTTGACGCAAAAAACTTCATCATTTTATTTGTTAATAATAAATAAAAGACTTTTATTTTTGTTTGAAATGGTGTATAATGAGGACAGTATAGGTTTGTTGGAGTATTTTGGAACAGGGTTTTGCGGTGGCGGTTATGAGTATTGAAGAAATTAAAAGCATTATAAATGCCGCAAGGGGCGAGGAAATTTTGGAAGCAATAAAGCCCTTTGAAGAGGACGGGCGGCAGTCCGTTAAAAGACTTGTTTTAAGCGCATTAAAAAAATACAACAAATATATTGACGAAAAGGAAAGGCTTAAAAAGCTGAGCGTTTACGAAAACGCTCTTTACGAAAAGGGAGCGGTATACATAGCCGGAGTAGACGAGGTTGGCAGAGGCCCTTTGGCAGGCCCTGTTGTTACGGCAGCGGTTATACTTAAACCGGACTGCGTAATTGAGGGAATTGACGACAGCAAAAAGCTTTCTCCCAAAAAGAGAGAAGAGCTTTACCATATAATAATGAAAGAAGCCGTTGCAGTATCCATAGGTATGGAAGATAACAGTGTTATTGATGATATTAACATATTGCAGGCAACTCTTTCGGCAATGAAAAAGGCTGTAGAGGGACTTGAGACTGTGCCAAGCCATATATTGGCAGATGCTGTGCATATAAAGGGCATTTCAATTCCTCAAACAAGCATAATTAAGGGAGATGCAAAGAGCATTTCCATAGCCGCCGCAAGCATTGTGGCAAAGGTTACAAGAGACAGAATGATGGTTGAGATGGACAGCATTTATCCCGGCTACGGCTTTAGCTCCAACAAGGGTTACGGCACAAAGGAGCATTATGAGGGGATAAAAAAATCGGGAATTTGCCCGATACACAGAAAAAGCTTTTTAAAAGGTATTATTTAATGAAAGAAAATATTTTAAACAGTCGGAAAAGGGGCGGCATCGGAGAAGAAATTGCCTGTAAATATCTTATTAACAAGGGTTATGAAATTGTTGAAAGAAACTACCTTGGCAAACGGGGAGAAATTGACATAATTGCAAAAATTGATGACACATTGGTTTTTGTTGAGGTAAAGGCAAGGCATACCAACACCGTGGACTATGGCTTTGAAGCCGTAAACCCGTCTAAAAGGAAAAAAATAATTAATACCGCAAAGGAATATGTTTTAAAAAACGAGTTGGATTGGGAAACGGCTATGCGGTTTGATGTTATAGATATATTTGAGGGTGAAATCAGCCATTATAAGGGCGCGTTTGCATAATCTATATTGGAGAATGTTATGAAAAAGGTTGTTAAGGGTGAGCTTGTATATTTTGTTTTTGAAAGCTTTGAAAACACGGGTCTTGTAAGGCACTGCTTTTCCACAAGAAAGGGAGGAGTTTCCTCGGGGCGCTATGAAAGTATGAATTTAAGCTTTAGGCAGGACAAGCGGGAAAATGTTATTGAAAATTTCAAAATAATTTGCGGCGCAATAGGCAGCGATTACAGAAATACGGTTTTTTCCGACCAAATTCATAAGGACGAAATTTATGACGTTGACACTTCGGAGCGGGGCAAGGGGTTGCTTATGCCAAGAGAGCTTAGGGGGAAGGACGGACTTATAACAAACAAGGCGGAAATTGTGCTTGTTACGGTTTATGCGGACTGTACTCCGCTTTATTTTTTAGACCCCGTAAAAAGGGTTATTGCTCTCAGTCATTCGGGTTGGAGAGGTACTGTTTTGGAGATTGGCGCAAAAACAGTAAATAAAATGGTTAAGGATTACGGCTGTAACAGAAAAAACATACTTACGGCAATAGGCCCGTGTATAGGCGGCTGCTGTTATCAGGTAGATAAAACCGTTGCGGAGCAGTTTTTAAACAGGGACTATACCAACGGGTTTGTTTTGCCCGATACGGAAGAGGGCAAATATAAGCTTAATTTGCAGGAGATAAACAGACAGATTTTACTTAAAGCAGGCATTTTGCCGCAGAATATAGAAACGGCGGATATGTGTACAAAATGCCACAGCGACCTGCTTTTTTCCCACAGAGTAATGGGTGATGAAAGGGGCAGCTTGGCGGCGCTTTTGGAGCTGAAAAAATAACGGAGGAATAAAATGGCTAAACCTATTGTTGCCATTGTTGGCAGACCTAATGTGGGAAAATCCACATTGTTTAACAGAATAGCAGGGGAGAGAATTTCCATAGTGGAGGACACCCCCGGCGTTACGAGGGACAGAATTTATGCGGAGGCGGAATGGCTGGATTATAAATTTACAATGATAGATACAGGCGGCTTGGAGCCGTCAAGCGAGGATATTATATTAAAGCAAATGTACGAGCAGGCGCAAATCGCCATAGATTTGGCTGATGTTATTGTTTTTGTTACGGACGTTAAAACAGGAGTGACCGATGCGGATTTTCAGGTGGCAAACCTGCTCCGCAGAGCCTCAAAGCCTGTTGTTCTGGCAGTAAACAAAATGGACGACCTGCGTAAATACAGTATGGACGTTTATGAGTTTTATGAATTGGGTCTGGGTGAGCCTTTCGGTGTTTCCGCAGGTCAGGCGCTGGGACTTGGAGATTTGCTGGACGAGGTGGTAAGCCACTTTGACCGCAAGGGTGACGAAGAGGAAGAGGAATGTATTAAGGTTGCGGTGGCAGGCAAGCCCAACGCGGGCAAGTCATCTCTTATAAACAAAATTTTGGGAGAGGACAGGCTTATTGTAAGCAATGTGGCAGGAACAACGAGGGATGCCATTGATACACCTTATGAAAAAGACGGCAAAAAGTATGTTTTTATAGATACGGCAGGTATGCGAAGAAAAAGCAAAATTAAAGAAAATATTGAAAAGTACAGTATTATCAGAGCCGTTGCGGCGGTGGAAAGGTGCGACGTTTGCATTATTTTAATAGATGCAAACGAGGGTGTTACGGATCAGGATACCAAAATTGCAGGTATTGCTCACGAAGCCGGAAAGGGTTGTATTATTGCCGTAAACAAATGGGATACTGTTGAAAAAGACGGAAAAACAATGAATAAATTTAACAGGGATATTGACTTGGAGCTTAAATATATGCAGTATGCCCCAAAAATTTATATTTCCGCGCTTACGGGGCAGAGAGTAGGCAAGCTTTTTGACCTTATTAATGCAGTGCATGACAGCAATTGCCGAAGAATACAAACGGGTATTTTAAACGATGTTTTAACGGAGGCTGTTGCCATGAATCAGCCGCCTGCCGAAAAGGGCAGACAGCTTAAAATATATTATATTACGCAGGTTTCCGTAAAGCCGCCTACATTTGTGATTTTTGTAAACAATGCGGAGCTTTTGCATTTTTCTTATAAAAGATATATTGAAAATCAGCTGAGAGAGGCTTTCGGCTTTGTGGGAACACCTGTTCATTTTATTATAAGAAACAGAAATGATAAGGATTAAGGAAAGGAAGATTTGTTTTGGAAAGAGTTATTTGCCTGTTGTTTGGATATTTAATAGGACTTTTTCAATCGGCTTATATTTTCGGCAGGCTTTTCAGAAACATTGACATAAGAAATATGGGCAGCGGAAATGCAGGAACTACCAACGCTTTCAGAGTTATGGGTAAAAAAGCAGGTGTTATTGTATTTCTGGGAGATTTTTTTAAGGTTATAATTGCCTGTATGCTGGGAAATTATCTGTTTGGCTTTGCTTATGAATACATTTGCGTATATGCAGGCGCAGGCTGTATTTTGGGGCATATTTTTCCATTTTATATGGATTTTAAAGGAGGAAAGGGAATTGCCTGTTTGCTGGGACTTATGCTTTACCTTTGTCCCTTGGCTGCCTTAATTACTTACATTGTGGGGATAATTGTATTTAAGCTTAAAAAATACGTTTCTCTTTCTTCTCTTGTTATGGCTGTTGTTTATCCTGTTGTTATGATAATTTTTATGGCGGCAGGCATTATAGAAAAAAGCGCGGAGGTTATTGTAATTATGTTTTTAATTGCCGCGCTTACATATTACAAGCATTATGAAAATATTAAAAGACTTTTAAACGGAACGGAAAACAAATTTTCCGTTAAAAAGAGGTGAGGTTTAGAATGAAGAAAATTACTGTAATAGGCTCGGGAAGCTGGGGTACGGCTTTGGCTTACAGACTTGCCAAAAACGGTCACAGCGTTAAGCTTTGGTCTTTTTTGGAAAAAGAGGCGGAGGCTATTAATAAATTCAGAGAAAATAAAGAGTTTTTACCCGGGGTAAAGCTGCCCGATGAAATAGAGGTAACAACGGATATGGAATGCTGTTTGGGGGCGGAAACGGTTGTTTTTGCCGTCCCCTCAAAAGTTGTCAGGGACAGGGCAAGGGACTTTTCTTCTCATATAGCCGCAGGTACTGTTATTGTAAATGTGGCAAAGGGTTTGGAAGAAAGCTCTCTTAAAAGACTTTCTCAGGTAATTGAAGAGGAAATTCCGCAGGCAAAAACGGCGGTGCTTTCGGGGCCAAGCCATGCGGAGGAGGTTGGCAGAGAGCTGCCCACAACGGTTGTTGCCGCCTGCAGGGATATTGAAACAGCCAAATATATACAGGATATTTTTACTGCTCCCGTTTTCAGAGTATATGTAAACAATGATGTGGTTGGTGTGGAAATCGGCGGAGCGCTTAAAAATCTTATTGCCCTTGCCGCAGGAATTTGCGACGGCATAGGCTTTGGGGACAATGCAAAAGCCGCACTTATGACAAGAGGCTTGGCGGAAATAAGCCGTCTGGGCGTTAAAATGGGCGCAGAGGCTGAAACATTTGCGGGTCTTACAGGCGTAGGTGATTTAATTGTTACCTGCACAAGTATGCACAGCCGCAACAGACGGGCAGGCATACTGTTGGGGCAGGGTAAAAAATTGGACGAGGTTCTTAAAGAGGTTCACATGGTTGTTGAGGGTGTAAACACGTCATTGGCTGCTTACAAGCTATCGCAAAAATATAATGTGGATATGCCTATTACAACGGAAATTAACAAGGTGCTTTTTGAGGGCGAGGATCCGAGAGATGCTGTTGTAAGGCTTATGAGCAGGGATAAAACCCACGAAACGGATAAGGGCAGACAAGCCCTTAATGCTTAATGCGTAAATATTTTTCTTATAAATATTTTAACATAATTATTTTTATATTTTATAATTACAGAAAGGACTATTTATTATGTTTGAAAAAGCAAAAGGAAAATGGACTGCCGATTTGGGAAACGGAGAGTATAAAAACCCTGTACTGTTTGCGGATTATTCCGACCCCGATGTTATAAGGGTGGGGGACGACTTTTTTATGGTTGCCTCATCATTTACATATTTCCCCGGGTTGCCCGTACTTCATTCCAAGGACTTGGTAAACTGGAAGCTAATAAGCTATGCGGTTAAAAAGCTGCCTTATGAGGTTTACGACCTGCCCCGGCACGGCAAGGGAGTTTGGGCGCCTGCCATAAGGTATCACGAGGGATATTTTTATGTAACCTTTTCCTGCCCCGATGAAGGACTTTTTGTTGTAAGAACAAATGATCCTTTTGGAGAATGGGAAGATGTTGTTGTTCATAAAGAATGTAAGGGTTGGATAGATCCATGTCCATTTTGGGATGATGACGGACACGCTTATTTGGTAAGGGGTGTTGCAAAAAGCCGCTGCGGACTTAAAAGCCAGCTCTATCTTCACAAAATGGAATGGGACGGTATGAGCCTTATAAATGACGGAACAAAAATTTATGACGGAAGAATACAAAACCCAACAATAGAAGGCCCCAAAATGTACAAAAGAAACGGCTGGTACTACATTTTTGCTCCCGCAGGAGGAGTTAAGCCGGGGTGGCAGGTTGTTTTAAGAAGCCGTGATATTTTCGGCCCGTACGAACAGAGAATTGTTTTGCATCAGGGAGAAAGCGGTATTAACGGCCCTCACCAAGGCGCATTGATAGACTTAAAGGACGGCACAAGCTGGTTTCTTCACTTCAGAGATTGTGACGGCTACGGCAGAGTAAGCTATCTTGAGCCTGCAAGATGGACAGATGATGACTGGATTGAAATGGGTGTGGATATTGACGGCGACAATGTTGGCGAGCCTGTTGAAACCTACAAAAAGCCTGTTGACGGGTACGAAATTGCAACCCCTCAGGTTGACGATGATTTTAAGGACAACAAGCTGGGTATTCAGTGGCAGTGGCAGGCGCAGCCTAAGGACGGATTTTATGAAATTAATGATGAGGTTTTAAGGCTTTTTGCAATCCCCACACCAAAAAGCGGTTTGCTTTTAGACGCACCCAATCTTCTTACTCAGCTTATGCAAAGTCCTAACTTTACAATGGATACTAAAATGACCTGCAGTCTTAAAGACGGCGACAAGGCAGGCGTTTGTGTTACAGGGGGCAGTCATTGTGCCGTAAGAGTTGAAAACAACGGCGGAAAGTACAGTCTTGTGCAGGCAAACTTTGTTTATGACGGCAGCGGAAACCCCGAAACTGTTGCGGACAGCATAAGCCTTGAGGGTGACGGCGAGATTTATTTAAGAATGAATGTAAGATACGAATACAGACAGGGTAAATTCGGTTTAAGAGATTTTGCGCCAAATAAGGTTTATGACGGACTTAAATGTATGGTCAGCTTTTTATATTCCGCCGATGGAAAGGACTATGCTCCTATTGGAGAAGAAGTGGAATACAAGGTTTCACGCAAGAGCTGGGTCGGCGGAAGATGCGGTCTTTTCTGCGTAGGTGAAAAGGGCGGCTATGCGGATTTTGACTATGTAAGGTTTAGCTGATTTTTTGGAGGAACGGTTTTGAGGTTTTCGGCAAATATGCGTTTTAAAGGAACAGAAAAGGGTCTTGTTAAGGATATTGTTTTCCACATAAAAAAGGGAGATGACATACCCGGACTTTTTGTGATTTGCAAAACCCGAAACAAAAACCTTTTGGAGCTGTTTGAATATTGCGGATATATGACGGAATATGCAAAAAGGCTTGATTGTCAGATTATAGGACTTGCCTTAGGCAAACAAAATGCCTTTGAGCTTGTTTATGAAATGATAAGGGATTTTTATATAAAAAACGGCAGTCTTGAAGGCTTTAAAGAAAATTTATAAAACAGAGGTAGGCTTATGGCAGCAATCATTTTTGGCATTTTAAAAATTATAGGAATTGTTTTAGCCGTAATTTTGGTTTTGCTGCTGTTTGCCCTGATTTTTACGGTTTTAAGTCCTATTAGGTTTGGGTTTAAAATTAAAACGGAAAGCAACACGAAAGCCGAGTTTTATGTAAACTGCTTTTTTAAGCTGTTTTGGGTTAAAGGCAGTTATTTTGGGGAGGATATACATTATGATTACGGATACCCGTTTAGGGGTGTAAGGTTTTCCGTTTTTAAAAAATCGAGAAAATCAAAGGCAAATAAAACTGCCCCTGAAAAAAATACTCCGCCTGCCAAACCTTTAAGCAAAAAAGAAACAACAGACAATAAAAAAGAGTCTGTGGAAAAGGCGGAATTAAAATCCGTAAAAAATTCCGAAAAAAACAACAATTCCCATACAGGCAACAATTCCGGCACAAATAACGGTAAGAGCGAAAATCTCACAAATAATTCCATTATAAATTCAATTAAAGAATATTGGGAGCTCTTTTCAAAAACAGAGAACAAAAAAAACGTAATTAACTGCTTATTTAAAAATATTAAATATATAATAAACAAAACAAAATTTAATGTAAAATGCCTTAATGTTACATTCGGCTTTGATGACCCTGCCCTGACGGGCAAAGCGCTGGGAGGCTTGTATGCCTCAGGTTTGCCCTTTATTGCGGGAGCAAGGCTTGAGGGGGATTTTGACAAAAGCGTTTTTAATGCGGAAGCGGACATTAGCGGCAAAATAAGACTTATTTTTATAATTACGGCAATAATAAAAATTATAATAAATAAAGAAACAATGAATGCAATAATGCTGATTTTAAACAGGGAGGGCTAATATGAGCAGCTTAAACACAAGTCTTGATGTACTTTTTTCCAAAATGGACGGCTTTGTTTCATCCAAAACCGTAGTTGGCGAGGCAATGCAGCTTGGGGATATTTCCGTAATTCCTCTTGTGGACGTATCTTTCGGAGTGGGCGCAGGCGCATCCGACAAGGACGGAGAAAAAAACAAGGGGGAAACCTGCGGCGGCGGTTTGGGAGCAAAAATAACTCCTTCTGCCGTAATTATAATTAAGGACGGAAATGTTCAGCTTGTAAATGTGAAAAATCAAAACAGTATTAATAAGCTGATTGATATGGTGCCGGGTGTTTTGGGAAAGCTTAATTTTGTTAAGGATAAGGGCAAAAAACTCAGCAATGAAGAAAAAGCCGTTTTTGAAGAAAAGCGTGTTAATGATAAGGAATAAGGTGGTGCGGTTTGGACAGTATTTTTATAGAACAGCTTGTTAAGCACAATTATACAAAAAAAGACAATAAAACAAGAATGATTGTTTTAATTGTTACGGCGCTGTTTATTTTGCTTTGGCTGGCGCTGCCGACAGTTGTTGCCAAAATTTTTATGATAACGCTTACAATAATTATTGCCGTGCTTGTTATGAACTTTTTTTTAAACAAAGAGTATGAGTACAGCTTTGTTGACGGGGAACTGGATATAGATATTATTTACAACAAATCCCGAAGGAGAAGAGTTTTTACGGGCAGCGTTGTGGAGTTTGAAATTATGGCTCACTATAACGACAATGAGCATTTAAAGTTTTACGAGAGGTTTCCCGCAAGAGATTTTTCCGCAGGAAAAATAAGCGAAAGCACCTATGTTTTTGTAACGGCATATAAGGGCAAAAAAGCAAGGTTTATTATTGATCCAAAGGAGGAGCTTTTGGAGGCAATAAGAAGAAGTATGCAGCAGCAGAGGTTTTTCAGAAGAAAGACGATGGAGGAAAAACTATGAAGCATGAATTGGTTATTGTTTTGGATTTTGGCGGACAGTACAATCAGCTTATTGCAAGACGTGTAAGGGATTTGAATGTGTACTGCGAGGTTAAAAGCTACAAAACGCCCATTGAGGAGCTTAAAGCAATGAACCCCGTGGGAATTATCTTTACGGGAGGCCCTAACAGTGTTTATTTGGAAAGCTCACCTTCTATAAGTAAAAAAATTTTTGAGCTTGATGTGCCTGTTTTGGGCATTTGCTACGGCAGTCAGTTAATGGCGCACCTCCTTGGGGGCAAGGTTGAAACTGCTGAAATTAGCGAGTACGGAAAAACCGTTACTGATTTTGACACAAACAGCTTAATGTTTAAAAATCTGCCGGAAAAAAGCATTACATGGATGAGCCATACCGACAGAATTGCTAAAGTACCCAAGGGCTTTAAAATCAGCGCAAAAACGGAAGCCTGCCCTGTTGCGGCAATGGAAAATGCGGATAAAAGGCTTTATGCGGTTCAGTTTCATCCCGAGGTGCAGCACTCCCAGTACGGTCAGGAAATGCTTAAGAATTTTCTTTACAATGTTTGCCGTGTTAAAGGCGACTGGAGTATGAAAAACTACATAAAAACCGCTATAAATAATGTAAGAGAAACCGTTGGCGACGGCAAGGTGCTTTTGGCTCTTTCGGGCGGTGTGGACAGCTCCGTCCTTGCGGCATTGCTTGCTAAGGCTGTAGGCAGCAGGCTGACCTGTATTTTTGTAGACCACGGTCTTTTGAGAAAAAATGAGGGCGATGAGGTTGAAGCCGCCTTTGCCAATATGGATATTAACTTTATAAGGGTTAATGCGGGAGAGAGGTTTTTGAAAAAGCTTGAGGGCGTTACCGAGCCTGAGAGAAAAAGAAAAATTATTGGCGAGGAATTTATAAGAGTATTTGAAGAAGAGGCTAAAAAAATAGGCAGGGTGGACTATTTTGCGCAGGGTACAATTTATCCCGATGTTATTGAAAGCGGTCTTGGAGACGCCGCTGTTATAAAATCTCATCATAACGTAGGCGGCTTGCCTGACTATGTGGATTTTAAGGAAATAATAGAGCCTTTAAGACTTCTTTTTAAAGATGAAGTCCGCAGGCTTGGCATTGAGGTGGGTTTGCCGAGTTATCTTGTTTGGCGTCAGCCTTTCCCCGGGCCCGGACTTGCCATAAGAATTATTGGTGAAATAACTAAAGAAAAAGTTGAAATTTTGCAGGATGCGGACTATATCTTCCGTGAGGAAATTGCAAATGCGGGTTTGGATAGGGATATTAACCAGTATTTTGCCGTTCTCACCTCTATGCGCTCCGTAGGCGTTATGGGTGACTTCCGTACCTACGACTATACCCTTGCCCTCCGTGGCGTAACCACCACCGACTTTATGACGGCAGACTTTGCAAAAATTCCTTACGATACCCTTGCAAAAATATCCTCCCGTATCGTAAACGAAGTCAAAAACATAAACCGCATCGTCTACGACATTACCACCAAACCCCCCTCGACAATAGAGTGGGAATAAATACAGCCGTTATGTAACTATTTTAACTGTAATGTATTTGACATTACAGGATAGATTGATGAGGAGAGTAAATGATGAACTATATAGGCTCTAAGTATTCTTTGCTGGATTTCATTCACAGCACAATATCAAATATAACCGGATACAAGCAGGGAGATGCGTATGTTTTCGCTGATTTGTTTGCGGGAACCGGTGTCGTTGGTTCAAGCTATCGACAGATGGGCTGTGAGGTCATCTCAAATGATATTCAATATTACAGCTATGTGCTTAATAAATACTATATCGAAAATGAAACGCAAGTAGATTTGGAAATATTAAATCATTTAAATAGTTTAAACGGAATAAACGGTTATATATACAACAATTACTGTGCGGGTTCCGGAAGCGGCAGA
>CAYMAA010000028.1:0-17438 GCA_964388305.1 uncultured Lachnospiraceae bacterium
CCTGTGGCGGAAATGATTTTAAAAATGAAGGATACCTTTCAAATTGGTGAGGAGTATGACGATTTCAATTACAGTTACACTCAAAAAGAGGGGTATACCATTTGGGATATGGAATGGAAGAGCAGTGAAAATCCCGACATAAGCATAAACATTACCGTTGACAATGAGGGATATATTTCAGACTACAGTAAGACCTTTGCCAAAGAGGAAACCGACAGCTACGGCTCTGTTACAAAGGAGAACGCTATTGCGGCGGCAAAGGCTTTTATGGCAAATGCCGCTCCCGATTATTTGAATGATGTGGAGTTTAAATGCGATTTTTATAAGGAAGTCGGCAATCGTGTAAATACAAACGGCTATTCAATAGAAGGAACGTACAGCAAAAACGGTGTGGAATGCACTGACGGCGATTTTCGCATTTTTGTATCTCGCTACAACAGTGAAGTAACAGGCTTTCACGCGCCTGACAAAGAAATTTTAAACGCTGTTTATCCATCTTCCGAAAAGGCTGTGGGAGTTGAAAGGGCAAAGGAGATTTACAAAAACAACAGCGAGGTAAATTTTGAATATTTAGACCTATATTACAATTGGTATTACAGCAAAAATGAAGATAAGCAGGAAATAATAAAAGCTCAATATGATTTTACAAAGGATTGGGATTATATTGACGCCTTAACGGGAGAGGTTTTTTGCGCAGAGGACTATGAAGAAAAGACAGCCGGCGGCAAGGCTCTTTCCGGAGGGGGAGGTTATGCAAGCGCAGAAACGGCGGCTGATACGGGGGCGTCTCTCAGTGAGGCGGAGAAAAATTCCATTTTGGAAAAGAACAGCTTAATAAGCAAAGAAAAGGCTATAGAAATACTTACAGCGTCAGGCTTGGTACAGGATACATCGGGAGCTGTTTGCAGTTTAGGCATATACCGTGGGGATTATTGTTGGAATATAAGAATTGAAAACAGCGGTACCGCTTTGTATTCACGTATAGATGCACAAAACGGCAGACTTTTATATTATAAAGACGTAACAGATTATGAATATGACGAAAGCGCAAAAGCGGAAGCCGATGTTATGATTGAAAAGGCGGGAAATTATATAAAGCTGTTTGCTGAGGACATAGTTGACAAAACCGTTGCCGAAAGCGAACGGGTTGACGAAAATTGGAATGGCAGAGATTTATTTTATGTTTCTTACATAAGGGTTGAAAACGGAATAAAATATGGCGGTAACGGAGCTTTATTTACGTTTGACCGAGAGGGTCGGCTTATAAATTACAGCTATGAATGGAACGACAGCCTTAAATTTGAAAGCGTTGATGACGCTATTGATGAAGACGCCGCTTATGACGCTTTATTAAACGCTTCGGAGCCTAAGCTGAGAAATGTTTTGCTGCCAAACGGTACCGCTAAGCTTGTTTATGTGTTTAATGACGAATTGGCTCATGTTAATAAATACGGCGAGTGGGTAGACTATGAGGGAGATGTAATTAAGGAAAAAGAAATTTTTGAGGGATATACCGACATTGAAAACAGCGAATACAGGGACGTTATTGAAAGGCTTTTCAACTGCGGATATTATATTCCCGAAAGTGAATTTAAACCCGAAGAGAACATAACTCCGCAGGAGTTTGGCGATTTTTTTGACATTAATTATGAGGTTGATGAAAACGGCTGTAAATTCGGTAATTGGAATGACAAATTTTATAACGATACATTAACAAGGTATGATGCCGCTGAAATTCTGGCAAGAGATAATTTTGGCAGCATTATGAAAAAGGAGGACTTAAACAGCGTTTTCAGAACGGATATGTTTAAGGACGGGATTGACCCCCAATACAGGGCGGCGGCGGCATTATGCTATGGCAGCGGCTGGACAAAGCCTGATGAAAATGGCTGCTTTAACGGCAGTGAGATACTTACAAGAGGCGAAGCGGCTGTTTTGCTTTATAGCTATATTATGAGCAAACAGTAAATAATCAGGAGAAATAATTTATTATAAGGGTTTGGTTTCGAAGAGTCTTATAATCAGCTTAAAAGCAAAAATATTTTCAGTAAAAAAACCGATGCGGAATAAATCGCATCGGTTTAATAATATCGAAAACCCGATTTTTGTATTTACTTTAATTTGTTTTGTTAATTTGGATATTGCTGAATTTGGCTGTGTTGTAATTATGTATTTCGTTTGCCTGCTGATTTCCGTCTGCCGCAAAGCCTGCAAGTACAACATTTGGCATTTCAACGGTACGTTTGCCAAGCTCTGTCCAATCCTTTCCATCGGGAGAAACATAAGAAGTAAAATCATTACCCTTTCTCACAAGCTTTAAGTAGTAACCGTTGTATTCGTCAAAGTTTTTAAAAGCAATATCCTTTAAAAGAGCAACTCCGCTTTTTTCCGCCGCATCCAAAGAGTCCAGATTTTCATCGATTGTGTCAAAATCCGCTCCCGTTTCATAACGGCATACCATATATGCGCCGAAGGCATTGCGGTAAAGGGTTGTTTCCTTGCCTAATTCTTCAACATATTCCTTCCATTCGTAAGCCTTTGTATGAGAAATGCCGACAGCAACGGCTTTTGCGTCCGGCTCTGCGGATTCTCTTATCATAATACCTGAAAAAGCGTGGTTATCTACAGGAGTAATGTAGTCCAACTTTGCAATAATTTCACCATCTCCGTCCAGCTTTTTATATGTATAATGGAAGCTGTCCTCCTTGCCGGAAATTTTGCCTGCGCCCTTAACGGTAAGGTACATACCCTTGTTTGTATATGAGGCGCTTGATGTACCCTTAACGGCAGGCGTACCTATATCGGCAGATGTGTAACCCTCAACACCATCGGGAACGCTTGCGTGAACGGTTACCTTGTCGGACTGTGTACAGTTTCCGTTTGTATCCTGAGCTTGAACGGAAATGTTATATGTGCCGTCGGCAAGATTATATTTAAGCTCATAAGGAGCCTCCGTAACAGTGCCTACAACTTCATCACCGAGATAAAAGTCTACCTTTGCGATGCCGTCTGCATCCGTAACGTCTGCCTTTACGGTAAAGTCATAGTTTGCGGCAGCCAAAGCGTTGTTTTCTATGTTGGAAATTTTAACCTCGGGGTTTTCGGGTATATAGTTAAAATCCACTATGGAGTTAAAGTAGTTTTCAATATTGGCATAGCCGTTATCCGCAATTAAAGCGCTGTCCTTCGGGTCGTTGGGGTTAAGTCCGTTTTGTACTTCCCAGTAGTTTGGAATACCGTCATGATCCGTATCCCAGTCTTTTTCTCTCTTAATTTCTTCAGTATAAGGCAGACCGCCCACCTCTTCGTGACGGTTTGCAAAAACACCCGTTCCGTTTTTAACCTCTGCCAAAATTCTTGCATCAAGAGCATCTCTCTTGGGATAGGTGGCTCCTGCCTTTGCAATAACCTCATTATAGGCTGTTTCAGCATCGGTTACGTTAAGAGCCCCGGGTGTGTTGGCGTCCATTTCAAACCGTTTGTCCACAATCTGTGTGAAAGGAGCGGAATCCTCGGAAACCTTAATTCCCTTGGAGTTATCTGCCGTAACCTCGTCATTGCCCTCAAGAACATTGCCGTTTACATAGAAATAACCCGGCTTATTCTTTTCGCCTGCATCTATAATCTGCGCCTTAACGCTTTCTCTTGTACCCATACCGGGCTTTAAGTAGTTGTTATAGAAGTTTGTTTCGGATCTTCCGCCGCCGTAGCAGCCGTTAAAACCCCAGTTGTAAATTACGTTGTTTACAAGGTCAAAGCGCGCAATATGGTCATTATCGTCAGCCTCCGGTGTGCCGCCGCCCATACGGGGGTTGCGGGAGGTGTGGTTTGCTATTAAGTTGTGATGATATGTGGTGTTTACGCCGCCCATAATTGCGCCGTAGCCGTGACGGCCCTTTGTGTGGCCCGACATTGTTAAGCTTTCGGCAATAATAGACCATTGAACAGTCATATTTTCGCCTCTGTAAACGGACATTGTTTCATCTGTAGACCAGCTTGCGGAAACATGGTCAATCATTACATTTTTTTGAGAACGTCCCCAGAGGGCGTCCATAGAGTCTCCGGCATAAATATTATCTGCGCCGGGACGGAAACGCATATAACGAATAATTATATTGTTTGAGTTGCTTATATTTGTTTCAAAGCCATAAACGGTTATGCCGTTACCCGGAGCTGTTTGCCCTGCTATTGTAAGATTTTTGCGTTTTGTAATAAGCAGGGAGTCCTTAAGGTTTATAACGCCCGATACATCAAAAACAATTATTCTGTTATCTCCGCTTACCGCATCTCTTAAAGACCCGGGAATGGGGGTTTCCGTTTCGGGATTATAGTCTTCCAATGTGTTTACAACATATACTTCGCCGCCTCTGCCGCCGCTGGTAAATCTTCCGCCGCCCTCGGCGCCCTCAAACGCAAGAAGATTGCTCGGGTAAGGCTCGCTTTCCTCCGCAGAAGCGGAAACGATGCCAAAGCTTAAAGACATTATGGCTGCCATTGCCAAAGAAATAAGTCTTAGTTTCAATTAAATTCCTCCCTTGTTTATAAGTATTAATATATACATATTATAATTATAACACAACACTTTAGACAAAATTGCACAAACAATAAATTAAAACTTGGGCAACTTAGCTAATAACAAGTTTATTCTTTTTCCTTTGGGGAAGATACAATTTTCTTTACGGATTTTTCAAGCTTTACTCTTGAAACCATTACCATTCTGCCGCATTTTGTGCATTTAATTTTAAAATCCGCCCCTGTACGCAAAATTTCCCACTCGTGACTGCCGCAAGGGTGCTGTTTTTTTAAATATATAATTTCACCTCTGTTAAGCTCCATATAATTCCTCCTTTCCCGTTTTATTGAATTTTACCGATTTTTTTTCTGTTTGTCAAGGATATTTATACTTCGCCGCTATTGCGCATGCTTCGGAGCTTTTTTCCGCGCAAAGGCGCCGTTTGGAACCCGAAAAGCTCATAGGGCAGACTTTGCTTTGGCAAAGCCTATGAGCCTTAAAAGGCGTGATTGCCGCAGATAAAATGACAGGGGAATGAAAATGGCAAATGCAGGGGGATTTTTGTAAGAATAAACTAAATATACAAATAAGAGATAAAAAAAGTTTGGGCAGTTTTCAATAATATGATTGACTATTTTTAAAAATAATGGTATTATTATATATATAGCTTTACACTTATATTACATTTATTAATTAATTAAAGGAGGAATAAAAGTGAAAAAATCCACAAAAAGAATTTTAAGCCTTGTGCTTGCCTTTGCTATGGTTATTTCTTCATTTGCGTTTGTTAACGCAGACGCTTTAGATGAGGTTATAGCTACAGCCGTTGAAGAGGTGGCATCGGGCGATGCTGTTGAAGCGGAAGAGCCTGTTTTTACGGCAGAAAAATCTCAGGCTGAAGAAGAGACCGCAGCTGCTTTTGCGGACGGAACCTATTCAACGGTAAATTTTGCGGAGGGCGCTGTTATTGCCGATGACGATAACCTTACGCTTACTGCAATATGCGCTCTTAACTCAAGCGGAAAGGGTACAGGTATTAACTCCGCTTATGTTAATGCCGCAGACAACACAAATATCGTTTGCAGACCTTATGTTAAGGTTGAAGCGAAAATGACCGGCAATATTACCGCAAATTGCTCTATTGATTCAGGCAAGTCAATATATATTGTTGAGGACACAGGCGAAACCGCTTACGCAGAATGGACAGGCAGCGGCAACAGCTACTCGGGCGATGTGCCTATTGTTAATGTTGTTAAAAAGGTTGAAGGGTCTGCAAAAGCAATTACAGGTTTTATTGAAGCAGGCAAGACATATTACATTGCTCCATCGGGAACAACTCCCGCAATGACAAGCATAGAGTTTACGGCAGGTAACGAGCCTGCGGAAGAAACCACAACAGAAGCTACAACAGAGGCTGCTCCGGAGGATCTTGAGGATATTAACAACCTTACAAGAACAGCTCCATCTACAGCAACAGACGGCGGAAAGCATACTCTTTGGATTCTCGGCGACTCCACAGGCTGTTATTACAAAGAGGACAGCGGCTACAGCGTTGTCAGAAACGGCTTTGGTATGGCTTTGGGCGTAGACGCTGCTCACAATAATTACACACCGGAATATATGATTTTTGATAACGAAAATCTTACAATTCAAAACTTAGCTATTTCCGGCATAAGCTCCAAGAGCTTCCTTTCAAACGCTTATTATACAACTCTTACAAGCAATTGGAAGAGCGGCGACTATGTAATGATTGCTTTCGGTCATAACGATCAGAAGGATACGGACGCTACAAGATTTACATCCGCTACAGACGGCGCAGACGGCTGGAACATTGACGGTCAGTTTGCAAATTCTCTTTATGAGAATTACATTCTTCCCGCTGTTAAGGCAGGTGTAACGCCTATTCTTCTTACATCTACAATAAGAAGAAGCACAAACGCTTCAGGGCCTTCCGGCAGCAGTATTCACAGCACATCATACGGTGACTACAGGCAGACTGTTATTGATCTTGGCAAAAAGTTCAATATACCTGTTATTGACACTACATATAACACCTATGCAGAGTGCATAGCGTTAGGCGCAGGCAACAATGACGGCTCGGACGGATACGCAGTATATCACGCAATTAAAACCGACGGCTCTATTGACAATACTCACCTTAATGCCGCAGGCGCAAGAATGGTTGCTTTCTTTATGGCAAAAACAATTCTCGGTCAGGAAAAGGAATTTGGCGTTAAAGCAACAACACCTTCCACAATTACACCTATTATTACGGACTGCTCCGCAGATGCAAACAATACATTTGCCGCCATTGCCACATTTTTAGGCGAGGACGCAAGCATTGACCCGAGAACAGGCGAATATAGCGGCGGAGATACAGATGACAGCGATGCGTTTAAGGTATATCTTGACTATACCGGAGATGCAGGCAAGATTATGGCAGGCGACACATTTAATGTAGATGTTAAAACAGTTAATAACGAGGGTATCGGCAAGATCAGCTTAGAGCTTACATACGATTCTCAGGAAGCAACTCCGGCAACGGCAAACGCTATTGTTGACGGTGCGGGTAATGTGCTTGTAAGCGCTGCGGATTATGCCGCTGCGGTTGCCGCTCAAAAGGATGCGGGCAACGGCAAATATACTGTTACAATAGAAGCCTCATTTGCAACACCTATAACAGATGCAAGCGCAACAATGTTCAGTGTACCGTTTACACTTGTTAAGCGCGGTGATGTTGTTATCGACGCTGCGGCTACAGTTTATGACGCAACGGGTACAGCTTATCCTTCAGATACTGTTAAGGTTGTTGATCTTGGTATTAACACAGACGAGGACATTACCGATACAGGACTTACACTTAAACCTGTTGTAAGCGAGATTGTTGACGGCAAGTTTATTGTAGATTATGTTTTAAGCGGAAATAACGAAAGCCTTGGACTTAACAACGCAACTCTTGCGATTAACTATGACCCGACCGTAATTAAGGCAATAGGCAAGGGCAACGAAAGCGTTGTTGGAGCTGTTGACTCCGCAGGCAAGCTTGTTGAGGCTATTATAGACGCATCTGTAATTGATACACAGGTTGCTGTTGTTCCCGAAGCAAATGATACTGACTACAACGGAGCAGACGGTGTTAAAACCGCCGCTGAGCTTGGCACAATTAAGGTTGCCGGTTATTTGGCAGACAATGACGGCGACAGCAAGGTAGACGTGGCTTATAACAACGGTATTCTTTTCTCGATCAAGTATGAGATAGTAAACGCCGATGCGGACACAAGCAATATTCTTGAAGCGGCAACTGTTAATGTTACAGCGCCTGTAGGCGGCTTTGGCAGTACAGACGCAACAGAAGCTGATGTAACAATAGAGGACAATTATGTTAAGACAGGTCTTGTTGGCGATGTTGACCAAAGCGGACGTATTACGGCAAACGACACAGCCGCTCTTCTTACATTTGTCAGAAAGAGTGAAGACGCTAAGGATACATGGGTAGTTGAAAACTACATTGCAGACGTTAACAACGACAATGTTGTAGATACTGCCGATGCGGCAGAGATACTTCTTAAGGTTCTTAACTCCGCACATCAGTTTGCAAGAAAATAATAAAGCATAATTAATTAACAAACATAATTTAACCCCGAAAGCAGAAATGTTTTCGGGGTTTTAAAATGTTATAATTATTTATTAAGTATTTTTTCGGCGGTATTTACAAAGCTTTTTACTGCAGGGGAGGCGTACTTCCAAGAGCGTACCACAATACCCAAAAGGCGCTCGTATTTTTTGTTTAGGGGTTTAACAACGTAGTTATCCGTAGTGCCTTTAAGCAGCAGAAGATTTGGCATAAGAGATACGCCCAAGCCTGCGGAGATCATGGCGAGTATAGCCTCATCACCTTTTACTCTGTACTTTATCTCTATTGTTCTGCCCTCTTTTTCTATATCCTTATATATATCCTCATAGGCATTTTCGCTGGGATATATAAAAGGATATTTTATAAGCTGATCCAAATCCACAACGCTTTTTGATGTGAGGGGGTGATTTTTCGGCAGGATTGCCATTATGGGGTCTTTTTTTATGGGAATAAACTCCATACCATCGGGCTGAGGGCCTGAAATGAAGCCTAAATCCAAGCTGCCGTCACGAATACCCTCCACAATTTCCGCAGAGTTGCCCTCTGTAAGACGCAGGTTTATTTCCGGGTGTTTTTTTTCAAAGCTTCTGATTATTTCAGGCAGCCAATGTACCGAAACACTGAAAAAAGAGCCTATTCTTACAGTACCTGTTTCCACTCCTTTAATTTTATGGGAGATTTCCACAATTCTATCCTCTGCATTTACCATTTGCCTTACATAAAAAAGCAGTTTATTTGCCTCCTCCGTTGGGGCAACGCCGTTTTTCATTCTTACCAAAAGGGGGAAACCCAAGTCTTTTTCGAGAGCGGCTATCATATGGCTTATACCCGGCTGAGTGTAGTTAAGCTTATTTGCGGCTGATGTTAAGTTGCCTTCTTCTATTGCGCAAAGCAATGCTCTGTATTTAATATTACTCATAAAAACCACCATACAAAATGGAATGGCTGACATTCCTATTATTCATTTTACTTATTGCTGAATTTGTAGTATTATAATAACATAAAACAAACCCCAACTGTTTTATAAATATATAAAAGTATAAACATAGGAAATGCAGTGACCTTTTTCTTCCTTACAAGCTGCATTTCCAACCACACAAAACCCAACAAATCCGCAGGTACTCCGCCTGCGGTTTTTGTGTTGCCTTATTATTCCGAAACAAGATATGTGTTAAGAGCCTCCAAGTAGTCCAGCAATCCGTTTTTACAAACAATTTTAAGGTCTTTGCGAAAGCCTGTGCAGGGCAGGGATTTTCTGCCGCATTTTAAACATTCATTATATGCTTTAATAAAGTCCTTAAGAGGGAGATAATAGTATTCGTCCATATCCTTAAAATATACAAGAAAAAACGCTATACCGCCCTGTTCTTCAAATGCCTGCATAAACTCTACCTGATGGGTATGTATATTGCCGAAGGGCAGGCTTTTGCCCGTTGTTTCCTTTGCGTCAAAGCATATTGGCATACCCTGCGCCGCGCCTATATAGTCTACCGTAGACTGCTTTTCAAAATAAGCAAGTGTAATTGTGCTTGTATCCTTATCAATTTTAACGGGCGTTATGGGCGTGGGTACTTTTTGAACTACCGCCAGCTTTTTATTTTTGTATTCTTCATTTGTAAAGTTTACAAGCTCTTCCAAGCCTGCGCCTCTCAAACCTCTTGAATTCCAGTAACCCATGGAAAAAACTCCTTTATATGTTTGTTTTAATATAGCACATTTTTAAAGGCATTTCAAGAGCTATGTTTTACTCCGAAAAAGGCAGGCTGTAAAATTCCTTGGCAATTTGCAGGTTTTCTCTTTCCAAGGCGGAGTAAATACGCTTTTCTCTTGCCAAAATAGCCTTATACACCTCGGGGTTGGATTGTTTTAATTTGTTAAGGCGGTTAATTCTGTGGGTACGCAAAATTTCCGCAGCCTTTGGGTTTAATGATTTCAGCTTTTTAGCGAGGGTTATTCTTCTGTTAATAATTTGCTGTTCAAGAGAGAGAATACTGCTGCCCGAACGGCTGTGCTTTGCCGCCTGTTCGCTTATGTACGCCTCCATATAGTCCAAAAGAGCCTCTTCATCGAAAAGACCTATTTTACCCCATTCAAGTTTTCCGCTAATGCTTTCCAAAGAAGCATTTTCGGTATTGGTGAGCTTATCCATAATTTCTTTTGCCATATCCATTAATTTTTGCTCGGAATCCCTGCCGAATGCCCACTCAAACTCCGCAAGACGTTCTTCCGTTTCTATATAATGTACTTCCGAGCCGAGGGCAACACCCTCTAAGGGGTATGGCTTTTCTATGCCGGCATCTCTCAGAGCAAGAGAGATTGTGCGGCGAACGACACCGCTTTCCACAAGACTGCCTGCTCCGTATTTTCTCAGCTTATCGTTTAAGGAGCCTTCATGCTCCGTTATGTAAAACAAAATCCCCCTGCTTTGCAGGCTTTTGTTTAAAGCAACAAGCCTGTCGGCGGCGGTTATATCTATATCTCCTATGCCTTTGGCATCTACAATAACGCAGCGTGTTGCCGGAGTAAGAGCGTTTTCTATATCCTCCGCAAATGTGTTTATATTGCCGAAAAACAGGTTTCCTCCAAAACGGTATATAACTGTGTTTTTAATGGGTCTTGCGTTATGGTTTCTGTTAAGGCTGTAGAAATCCTCATGACCGGGTATTAAACCCACATAAGATTTTGGGGGAACTACGGCGCACAGCACTACCGATGCAAATGAAAGGACAATGCCCAAAACCACACCTAAAACAGTGCCTAAAACAAGGACTCCCAAAAATACAGCCGTAAAAATGAAAAATTCTCTTTTATTTTCTTTAAAAAGCCTTACGGCAAGCTTTGTTTCCAATATGCTTATCAATGCGGAAACAACTATGCCCGTTAGTATGGGAACGGGGAGGTATTGCAAAAGCTCCGTACAGAAAAGCAGTACCACAAGCATTGAAGCGGAGGCGGAAAGGGACATAAGCTGAGAGCTGCAGCCGAACTGATCGGCTATGCCGGAACGGGACACACTGCCGTTTATGGGACATGAGCCTGAAATGCAGCCTGCTATATTTGCGGCGGAATATGCCAAAAGCTCTCTGTTATTATTTATTTTATAATTATATTTTTGGGCGTAGCCGCCTGAGCCGAGGAGGGTTTGAGCCATTATAACAAGAGATATTGCAAGGCTTTGAAGAGCGAGGGTTGTAAAATGCCCCATAGATATTAAGGGGTTTGGAAAAGAAAGGTTTGGCAGCCCTTTTGGAACCTGCGGCAAAAGAGCCACGCCGTATTTATCCGCTTTAAAAATAATTGTTATAAATGCTCCTGCCGCAAGAAGCACAACTGACATGGGGAATTTCGGTGAAATTTTTTTAAACGACAGTATGAGGGCAACTGTGCCAAAGCCTAAAACCGCTGAAAGGGGATTGAACATTGACAGATTATGAAATATATTGCCTACAAGCGCATAAATCTCTCCCGTGCCGGGGGTTCCTCCGTAAAGCTTGGGGACTTGCATAAGTATAATTGTAAAGCCTACACCCGATATAAAGCCGCCCATTACGGGGGTTGATATGTATTTTACAATTCTGCCTGCCTTGAATATGAAAAAGGCAAAAAGCCACAATGCGCAAAAAAGCGTAATTACGGGAACGGTTTTTATTGCTTGGGCAGAGCCTGCCTCTACGCCTATGGCGGCAAGAACAGAGCCTGTCATTGCGGCAGGCATGGCATCTACACCCACCACAAAATGCTTTGAAGATGAAATTAAGCCGAAAACAAGTATAGGCAGAAGCGAGCCGTAAAGACCGTATACCGCAGGCAGACCCGCAACCTGTGCGTAACCCATTGAAATAGGTATGGAAACAAGGGCGACAATTATGCCCGAAACAACATCTGAAAATATATTTTTACTTTTAAACCGATTTGCCGCAAATCCTTTTATATTCATAAATACCTGCCTCCTTTTAATTATTATACATTATTTTTTTATTCCAATCAATATTATATTCGACACATCTGCCGCAGGAGAGGACGTTTATATAAATATGCGGTAAAAATCTCAAAAAATTTATACAAAAAATTTGTTTAGGCGGTTGCTTTTTTTATTTATATTTGGTATAATATACCTAAAGATTGTACAAAATTTATTTGGAGGTGCATTTTATGTCTTTAGGAAATATTATTGTTGGTCAGTCGGGAGGCCCCACATCCGTTATTAACTCCAGCCTTGCAGGTGTTTTTAAAACTGCTTTGGATATGAACGAGGGCAAGGTTTACGGTATGCTTAACGGTATTGACGGTCTGCTTCATCGTCAGTATATTGATATGACTGACAGAATTAAAAGTAATTTGGACGTTGAGCTTTTAAAGAGAACACCGTCATCATTTTTAGGCTCTTGCAGAAGAAAGGTTAAGCCTGAGGATTACGATGAAATTTTTAAAATTTTAAACGAGCTTGAAATAGGTTCTTTCTTCTATATTGGCGGAAATGACTCTATGGATACAATTAAGCAGCTTTCCGCATACGGCAGCAAAATCGGTTCGCCAATCAGATTTATGGGAGTTCCCAAAACTATTGACAACGACCTTGCCGTAACAGACCATACACCGGGTTACGGCTCTGCCGCAAAGTATATTGGCGCAACGCTTAAAGAAGTTATTAGGGACGGCTTGGTTTACAGCCATTCTACAGTATCCGTTGTGGAAATTATGGGAAGAGATGCAGGCTGGCTTACACTTGCGGCTTCTCTCGCAAAGGGCGAGGACTGCGAGGGCGTAGACCTTATTTATCTCCCCGAGGTTCCTTTTGATTTGGACAAATTTGTTGCAAAGGTTAAAGAGCTTCACGCAAAGAAAGGCTCTCTTGTAATTGCTGTTTCCGAGGGTATTCACACGGCAGACGGCAAGTACATTTGCGAAATGAGCGCATCCGACAGAATGGTAGACTCCTTCGGTCACGTTGCTCTCAGCGGCACTGCAAGCTACCTTTCAAACCTTTTGGCTAATGAGCTTGGCTGCAAAACAAGAGCTATAGAGTTTTCAACAATGCAGAGATGCGCTAACCACATTGCATCACTTACGGATATTAACGAGGCTTACGCCGCAGGCGCAATGGCTGTTGAGGCTGCCGCTAAGGGCGAAACAGGCAAGGTTGTTATATTCAAGAGAATTTCTACAGAGCCATATATTATGACTACTGAAACCTATGATGTAAACGCTATTGCAAATGAAGTTAAAAATGTTCCTATGGAATGGATTATAAATGACGGCACAGGTATTTCCGACGAGGCTGTTAAGTATTTAAGACCCCTTATTGCAGGGGAGCTGCAGCCGATTATGGTAAACGGACTTCCAAGGCATATTACCGTTAAGGACTGCCAATAATTAATTTTTAAACACATCAATAATATTCGGCGAAAGAGTTTAGGCTTTTTCGCCGTTTTTTTATAATAAATTATAAATAGCTATTGACAGGCGGATATATTGGTGGTAATATATAATTAATATATGAACAGATGTTCATACGTTGAAAATTTTTATAAATATTGGAGGCTTTACTATGAAAAAAATTTATAAAATTGATGTGGACTGCGCTAACTGCGCAAATAAAATGGAAGAGGCCGCAAGCAGGACTGAAGGTGTAAAAAATGCGTCCGTTAATTTTATGCTGCTTAAAATGGCTGTGGAGTTTGAGGACGGAGCGGACATAAAGGCGGTTATGAAAAATGTTGTTAAAAATTGCAAGGCGGTTGAGGACGACTGCGAGATTTATTTATAATAATAAGGAAAGAGAGCTTTATTTATGACAAAAAAGCAAAAAAGAATGTTAATAAGAATAATTGCTTCCGCATTATTAATGGCGGCGCTTGCTTTATTGCCTATTGAGGGAGCTTTAAGGTTTGTTTTGTTTTTGGCGCCGTATTTTATTGTCGGGTACGATATTTTAAAAAAGGCGATAAAGGGCATTTTTAACAAACAGGTTTTTGATGAAAACTTTTTAATGGCGGTTGCTACCGTTGGAGCAATTTTGCTGGGAGAATATACCGAGGGCATTGCGGTTATGCTGTTTTATCAAATCGGGGAGCTTTTTCAGAGCTATGCCGTGGGAAAGAGCAGAAGGAACATAAGCGAGCTTATGGACATAAGACCCGATTATGCCAATATTGAAAACGGTGAGGGCGGCATTGAAAGGGTTGACCCCGATGAGGTTGAGCGCGGCGCGGTTATAGTTGTAAACCCCGGAGAAAAGGTGCCTATTGACGGCATTATTGTAAGCGGCAGCAGCACGGTAAACACAAGCGCCCTTACGGGAGAAAGCCTGCCAAGAGAGGTTATGGCAGGGGAGGAAATTATAAGCGGCTGTATTAATATGACAGGTGTTTTGAAGATAAAAACAACAAAGGAGTTTGGGGAGTCCACCGTTTCAAAAATAATGGAAATGGTTGAAAGCTCTTCCATGAGAAAGTCCAAAACGGAAAACTTTATTACAAAATTTGCAAGGTATTATACGCCTGCGGTTTGTTTGGGAGCTTTGGCTCTTGCGGTTTTAGCGCCGCTTTTTAGGCTTATGCTTGGAGAAGCGCCCTTGTGGGGTGTTTGGGTTTACAGAGCCTTAACATTTTTGGTTATAAGCTGCCCATGCGCATTGGTTATAAGCATACCGTTAAGCTTTTTTGCGGGCATTGGAGGAGCAGGCAGAGAGGGTATTCTTATAAAAGGCTCTACATTTATTGAAACCCTTTCAAAGGCGGATACTGTTGTTTTTGACAAAACGGGAACAATGACACTTGGGGTTTTTGAGGTTTGCGGAGTACACCATAGCAAAAGAAGTGAAAAGGAGCTGCTTATGTATGCCGCTTATGCTGAAAGCGCATCCTCTCACCCTATAAGCAAAAGTCTGCAAAAGGCATACGGAGAGGAAATTGCAAGAGGAGATGTTACGGATATTAAAGAAATAAGCGGCGAGGGCATTGCGGCAAGGGTTAAGGGAAATGAGGTTTTGGCAGGAAATGACAGGCTTATGAAACGGTTTGGAATTGACTGTATAAGGTGCAGCCACAGCGGAACAGTGGTACATATTGCCATAAACGGAAAATATGAGGGGCATATACTTATTGCGGATATGTTAAAGCCCGAGGCTGTAAACGCAGTTAAAAATATTAAAAAAGCAGGGATAAGCAAAACGGTAATGCTTACGGGAGATTTGCTCTCAGCCGCAAAGGAAACGGCTGACAGGCTGAATGTAGACGAATATTATGCGGAGCTTTTGCCCGGGGACAAGGTAAACAAGGTTGAGGAAATAATAAATTCCTCAAAAGGAAAGGTTGTATTTGTTGGCGATGGAATTAACGATGCGCCTGTAATAAGCAGGGCAGACGCAGGCATAGCCATGGGGGCATTAGGCTCGGACGCCGCCATTGAGGCTGCCGATGTTGTACTTATGGACGATAACCCCTTGAAAATAAGCAAGGCTATAAGAATTTCAAAGAAATGCATGAGGATTGTTTATGAAAACATTTGTTTTTCAATAGGCGTTAAAATAATATGCCTTATTTTGGGGGCGGTCGGCATTGCCAATATGTGGTTTGCGATTTTCGCTGATGTGGGGGTAATGGTAATTGCCGTATGCAACGCCATAAGAGCCTTGTTTGTTAAAAATGCGTAAAGGATTTTGGGAGATGGCTTCGTTCATCTCCTTTTTTGCGGAAATTTTTTTGTATTGCTTTCATAAAATATTTGCCGGCTTGTATTTTTTGTATGTTTTTTGGACAGTATTTTAAGGAGGGTATTTTACAGGCAAATTTTTTGGAGGTACTTATGATAAAAGACGGCTTTATGTATATTGGCGCAATTATTTTTGCAGCGGCGGTGTTTATTAATCTGCCTTTGGTTTTTAGGGGAAAAACCGCACAAAACATATTTAGGTTTATACCGCCCATTGTTTTAATATATTTCGGACTTATGGTACTTTGCACTATAAAGCTGTGGGATTTGGGGGCAACAGCCGAGGCTTATTCCGCACTTAAAAACCCCTTGCTGTATGCAATGCTTTTTATAATGCTTTTAAGATGCGACTTAAAAAAGATAGTTAAGCTGGGGCCTAAAATGCTTGCGGGATTTTTTTGCGCAACCGTTTCCATTATAGCAGGCTTTGCTGCGGCTTATGCAATTATGCACAATGCTTTGGGAGAGGGCGCGTGGAAGTCCTTAGGCGCTCTTTCGGGCAGCTGGATGGGCGGCGGAGGAAATATGCTTGCCTTGCAGGAGGCTTTACACGTTGATGAAAATGCTATGGGGTATGCCCTTGTTATGGATTCTATATGCGGAACACTTTATGTAATGTTTCTTTTATGGGCTATTGGTTTTTCTCACAGCTTTAACAAATGGACAAGGGCAGATACCCGTATTATTGACGAGGTGGGCGAGGCTTTGGAAAAGGAGGCAAAGGCGGACGCAAGGCATATTAAGTGGCAGAATATTGCCATGCTTATAGGCTCGGGACTTATTGTTTCCGCCATAAGCAGTGAGATTGGCGGCATTATAGGAGAAAGACTTACATTTTTTGATAAGTCCACATGGACGGTTTTGGCTGTAACTGCGGCAGGTGTTACGGCGGCTCTCACTCCTTTTGGAAAAATTAAGGGAGCGGAGGAAATATCCAATGTGCTGTTATATATAGTAATTGCCCTTATTGCATCACGGGCGGATTTAAGCGCTATGGGCAACGCTCACGCATGGCTGTTTACGGGGTTTATAATACTGACATTCCATATTATTGTAATGGTTGCGTTCGCAAAGCTTTTAAGGCTGGATATTTTTACCTGTGCGGTTGCATCTCTTGCAAATATAGGCGGCACGGCAACAGCGCCCGTGCTTGCGGGGAGTTACTCCAAGGGGTTGACGCCCGTGGGTATTGTTATGGCGCTTTTGGGATATGTTATCGGAACAGGCGGAGGACTTGTTGCCGCAAGATGTATGAGCCTGTTCGGCTGAATTTTTTTCGCCTGAAAACAGGACTTGACTTTTCAAATTAATTTAAAAAAATTAAAAAAATTTGTTGACAAGTTTTTATTTATGGTGTATTATATTAAATGTTCATTAAGTGAACCCAATTAGCAGAGATTTCCGAGTGGTTTAAGGAGCCGGTCTTGAAAACCGGTGTTGTCGCAAGGCACCGTGGGTTCGAATCCCACTCTCTGCGTTATTTTTATCTTTTAATAATGAGATGAAAGTAGAGCACTGGAGAAGTACCCAAGTGGTTGAAGGGGCTCCCCTGGAAAGGGAGTAGGTCGTTAATAGCGG
>CAYMAA010000029.1:0-17417 GCA_964388305.1 uncultured Lachnospiraceae bacterium
ATATCCAACATATCCCGGAGGCGCTCCTATAAGCTTTGCAACGCTGTGCTTTTCCATATACTCGCTCATATCAATTCTTATCATAGCGTTTTCATTGCCGAAAAGCACCTCTGCCAATGCCTTTGAAAGCTCCGTTTTACCAACACCTGTAGGCCCTAAAAACAGGAAAGAGCCAATAGGCCTTTTAGGGTCTGCAAGTCCTACCCTGCTTCTTCTTATAGCCTTGGAAATAGCCGTTACAGCCGCATCCTGCCCAATAACACGCTTGTGCAAAATTTCTTCCATATTGCGGAGTCTTTCGCCCTCTTCCTCTTTAAGCCTGCTAACGGGTATACCTGTCCAACTTCCTACAATTTCCGCCACAATCTCAGGGGTAACTGTTTGAACGCTTTCGCTGTTTTCGGCTTTCCACTTTTCTTCAAGCTTTGAAAGCTGTTCTTTCAGCTCGTCCTGTTCTTTTTTAATACTGCCTGCTTTTTCATACTGTTCGCCTTTAACAGCGTCCTCTTTTTCCTTGTTTAAAAGCTCAATTTTATCTTTTATTTCCTTAACATCCGGAGGCGCCGTAAATGTTAAAAGCCTTACCTTTGATGCGGCCTCGTCTATAACATCAATAGCCTTGTCGGGCAAAAATCTGTCCGTAATATATCTTGTGGAAAGCTCTACAGCCGCTTTAATGGCGTCATCCGTAATTTTTACATTGTGATGGGCCTCATACTTATCTCTAAGTCCAAAAAGCATTTTAACCGCTTCCTCCTGGCTTGGCTCATCTACCGTAACAGGCTGAAATCTTCTTTCAAGAGCGGCGTCCTTTTCAACATATTTGCGGTACTCGTTTATTGTTGTAGCGCCAATTACCTGAATTTCCCCTCTTGCAAGAGCAGGCTTTAATATGTTAGATGCGTCTATTGCGCCCTCTGCTCCCCCTGCGCCTATAATCGTGTGCAGCTCATCTATAAACAGAATGACATTTCCTGCCTTGCGCACCTCTTCCATAACGCCTTTTATTCTGTCCTCAAACTCGCCTCTGTATTTACTGCCTGCCACCATGGAAGCTATGTCTAAAGCAACAACACGCTTTCCTTTAAGTATTTCAGGCACAGCGCCTGCGGCAATATCCTGTGCAAGTCCCTCCGCAATGGCTGTTTTCCCAACACCCGGGTCGCCGATAAGACAAGGATTGTTCTTAGTCCTTCTTGACAGAATTTGAATAACTCTGTTTATCTCTTTATCTCTGCCTATAATCGGGTCAAACTTGTTCTCCTTTGCGCCGGCGGTTAAATCTCTGCTGTATTTGTCCAGCGTAGGAGTTTTGGAGTTTTTATTTCCGCCCTTTGCGGAACCGCCCTGCTCACCGTTTTCATCATAACCCAGCATGGATAAAACTTCGTTGTACAGTCTATCAGGCATAATGCCTAATGAAGAAAGTATACGATTGGCAACGCTTTCATCATAGCTTGCGGTATTGTCGCTTATAAGCGCCAGTAAAATATGCTCCGAACCGATAATGTTAAGTCCCATAGAGTAAGCCACCTGACCGCTTAACTGAATAATTCTCTTGGCTCTCGGTGTAAAATCGTTTACACTGTTGGGGTTTGGCAATGCTTCAGCTACTCCAATAAGCTCCTTTATTTTATTTTCTATATCTTCAGCGCTTATATGCTGTGATGTAATTGCCCTTTCCGCAACACTTCCCTCTTCTTCCGCCAAAGCCAAAAGAATATGCTCTGTTCCAACATAGTTATGCCCCATTTGCGCCGAAAGCACGGCAGCGTTATTAACAACATTTTGCGCTTTTTGAGATAACTTCATTTGCATGGTATGTACCTCCTTTACAAGTTTTCGTTCAAATAGCAGGCTCTTTTAATATCTCTCTCTGCAGGAGTAAGCATATTACCCTCACGCTTGCAAAGACTGCCTGTTTGAATATTTACCATCATATTATATATATTGTCGTTTGCATCTTTAATTATACCGCATTCCGCCCCCAGTTTTACGTTGGAAAGATGCTCTGTTGCCTCTTTCCCCGATATTTTTCGGCAGAATTTAAGTATACCCAGGCTTCTGTAAACCATATCCTCAAAATTCTTGTCATTCTTAACTCTGTTCCTTAATTCTTCTTCTTTTTTTATAATCTGCTTTGAAACATTTTTTATATCTTCAATTATTTCCCTTTCACTTTTACCCAAGGTTATTTGGTTTGAAACCTGATATAAGCTTCCCAGCGGCTCAGAGCCTTCGCCGTAAACACCTCTTATAACCATACCAAACCTGGCAACCTCGTTTTGAAGCGCCTTAATATTGTCTGTTTTTTCAAGCATAGGCAGGTGGAGCATATACGACGCTCTTAAACCTGTACCGGTGTTTGTAAGGCATGCTGTAAGATAACCGTATTTTTCGCTGAAGGCAAAATCAAGCTGTTCATATAAAAGATCGTCCAGTCTGTTTGCCAGCTCGTATGCCTCGTTAATAGCGTCGCCTTCAAAAACAGTTTGTATCCTCACATGGTCTTCTTCATTTACAAGTATCTGCGCTTTTCCGTCATTTTGAGCAAAAAGAACAGAGCTTTTGTTTTTTGTCATATCGGGACTTATAATGTGGTTTTCAACAAGGTAAAGCTCTGTAACCCTGTCCAAATCACAGGGCTTAACCTCCTTAAAGCTATTTCTGACAGGCGCCAATGCTTCTCTCACCCTTTCAACAACCTCTTTTGCCTTTCCTTGTGAAAGCCTGTGCGGAAAAGGATAATTTTTTAAATTTCGCGCAAGTCTTATTCTTGAAGATATAATAATGCTGTTCATAATATCACTCCTATGTTATTTGTTTTCAAGCTTTTTAATTTTATCTCTAAGCTCTGCGGCTTTTTCATAGTTTTCTGTTTTAACCGCCTCATTAAGCTCTGCTTTTAGCTTATCAATTTCAGATACGGGTTTATTTTCCTCCTTGGCTTCATTTTCATTATTTCTTTTCAAACCAAATCTGCCCGGTCTTTTGCCTGTGTGCCTTGTACCTCTCTGGTACCTGCCTAAGCTGTTTTCGATAATAGAGTCAAAAACATCATAGCAGTCACTGCATCCTAAAAAGCTTGAGTTTGAAAGTGATGACATATCCTCACCGCAGCTGTTGCAGCTAAGTGATATATGACTTCCCACAGGTTCAAAAAGTCCTCCAAAAAAGTTGTCAAACAAAGAATTAAAACCGCCAAAGCCTCCAAAATTCATATTTGCGCCAATGCCCAATTCCTTTGCGCATTCAGGGCACAAGTCCATTTTTGTTACCTTGCCGTTTATGTTTTGCTCAAAGTGAACAGTTGCGTTATTGTGATTACATTTTTGACATAACATAATTAATTCCTCCTTTTTTGTTAGCACTCTTAATCGTTGAGTGCTAATCACCTTTAAATTTAAAACCTCCGATAAGAGGTTTTGTTTTTTTCTTATTCTTTATTTTTTTCAAACATATATACGCAGACCTGAATTAAAAAGTCTGTATAATTTTAAAAAAAATAAAAAATTATTTGAAGTTCAAAATACACCTTATGGGAATCGAACCCACTGCCTTTCGGTCCGGAGCCGAACGCTCTATCCGGTGAGCTAAAGGTGCAAAATTCAACATATAAATTATATAGCAAAACCTTGTAACTGTCAAACACATTTTTAAAAAGCCGTCTGCCTTATCTTCGCCCTTTCCGTATAATCACATTTCTTTAATGTGTTCCTTTGTTAAAACAATTTTTAAAACGCCTGCCGCAGGTACTGCAAAAAGCATACCCAAAATGCCAAACAGCTTTCCCCCTGCCGCAAGCGCTATTATTACAGTAACGGGAGAAAGCTTCACCTTTTCTCCCACAATTTTTGGCACAATAACAACCGAGTCTATCTGCTGCAAACCAATCATAATTGCGGCGCCGTAAACAGCCTTTGCCGCCTTGCCCTCCAATAATGCGGAAATTACCGCCATAAAAATTCCTATGGTAGAGCCAAAATACGGTATTATATTGGAAAATCCCGAAAATAAGCCTATAAATATGCTAAATCTAAACTTAAAAATAGTCAGTACCGCTCCAATGAGTATACTCATAATAAGTCCGTCCGTAAGCTGACCCCTTATATATCCCGAAAATACATAGTCGCAATCCTTCAGCGCTCCGCCCAAAAAATTATATGCCCTTTTGGGCAGTATCTTTCTGAAAATAAGCCTCGCTTCCGACAAATATCTTCTTTTGTTAAGCAAAAAGTAAAATGCAATTACAAATCCCAAAAGTATATCGGGCAAAAATTTACCGATAATCCCAATATATTTTAAAAACCCAAGTCCAATTTTTCCTGCCGTACTTTCTCCTCGTTTCCATATACTGTCAAAATTGCTTTTAAACATATCGTATAAACCGTATCCCTTTAAAAGCTCCGAAGCATTTTTATACATAGCGTCAATCTGCTTTTCGCACTCTTCAATCCATAACGCAACAGGCAGTCCCTTGCTTACATAATGCCTAATAATAAAAAATATTACAACCCCCAGAATTAATAATAAAATATAAGTAAAAACAACCCCAAAAATGCGTTTATCGCTTTTTGTTTTAAACCTTGAACGGAATATTCTCTGAAAAAAGTCACAAACAGGGTCTAAAAGATATGCAATAACAAATGCTGTAACAGGCACGGAAAAAACCGAAAGGACTTTCCCCAAAATTCGGAAAAGTCCTTTAAAAACCGTGTCAATATTTGTAACCGAAAATGCCGCAGCATCAACAATCTTTTTAAAAGCATAAAATAAAGTCATTGTAAAAACAACATACAAAGAAATTTTAATGTATTTTCTGTCTACAGGTATCTTCATAAATATCCCCTTATTCTATTGTTCTTAAAGCTTCAAGCACAAGCATATATGTTCTCTCTAACGAAGAAATTGAAAGCCTTTCATCGGGACTGTGTATATCTCTGATATTCGGCCCGAAGGAAATCATATCCAGCTCGGGGCATTTTTCTCCCAAAAGACCGCACTCAAGCCCTGCGTGAATAATATCCACAACAGCCTTTTTTCCAAAAAGTCTTTCATAGGTTTCTGCCATAAGCGGTCTTATATAAGAGTTTACATTATACTCCCACGCAGGATAATCTGCTCTGAAAACAGCTTTTCCTCCGCACATTTTTGCCGCCGCCCCAATTACGGCTTTTAGCCATTCCTTCCGTGTTTTTACAGCGCTGCGCATTGCGCATACAAGCTTTACCTCACCCTCTTCTGTTGTAACACAACCTATATTGTTGGAGGTTTCGGGCAGTCCCTTAATATTTCCGCTCATACTTACAACACCGCAAGGCACAAGCATAACAGCGCTTAAAACTCTTTCAAGACTCTCTTCGGTAAATACCCTGTCAGGCACATCAGCCATATCAATACTTACATTAATTTTTCCGTCCGTTGCGGCATATTCCGCAGTAAGCTCATTATTCAGCCTGTAAAGGCTTTTTTCAAGCTCAATGTCATTATTAACGGCAATATCCGCATAGCTCTCACAGGGAATTGCATTGTCCTTATCTCCGCCAAAAATACAGCCAACCTCTATTTCAACATCATTTTTAAGGTGATTTATCGCCCTTGCCAAAATAACATTCGCATTGGCTCTTCCCTTGTCAATATCTATGCCGGAATGACCGCCTTTAAGTCCGCCTACCTTGAGTCTGTAGCCGAATTTTCCCTTGCTGCCGCAGCAGTTAAAGGGTATATAAATATCAGCTCTTGCACCGCCTGCACAGCCTGCCGTAAATATACCCTCGTCCTCAGAGTCTATGTTCATAAGCAGCCTTCCCCTTAAAAGGCTTGTGTCAAAAAGCCTTGCGCCGCCCATTCCAACCTCTTCGTCCGTGGTAATAAGCGCCTCCAAAGGTGGATGCTCGATGGTTTCATCATCTAAAACAGCCATGGCAATAGCAACCGCAATGCCGTCATCCGCCCCAAGAGTAGTGCCGTTTGCCCTAATATAATCCCCGTCAAATACAAGCTCAATGGGATCTGTTAAAAAATTGTGGTCTGCATTGCTTTTTTTAACGCACACCATATCCATGTGTCCCTGTAAAATAACAGGCTGTTTTGTTTCGCAGCCGAGAGAGGCTTTTTTTCTTATTAAAATGTTGTTTGCCTCGTCCTGAATTACCTCCAAGCCTCTTTGCCTTGCAAAATCCGCCAAATAGTCGGAAACTTCCTTTTCATTTCCCGAACCTCTGGGTATTCTGTTAATATCTCTGAAAAACTCGATTACTTTTTTGCATTTAAGACTGCTTAAATCCATAAATATCTCTCCAAATTAAATATGTTTGTAAAGCTCCGCAATCATTTCAGCGGTTTTGTCTATACCAAATGTAGATGTATTTATAATAAGGTCGTAGTTATTTGCCTCGCCCCATCTTTTGTCCGTAAATCTTGCGTAATAGTTTGATCTTGCCTTGTCAATCTTTTTTATCTTGTTTTCGGAAGCGTCATTATCCAATTTATAAACCTCTTTTATTCTCTTAATTCTGTTTTCATAGTTTCCGCATAAAAATATATTAAAGGTACTGTACTTATCCTTTAAAATATAATCCGCGCATCTGCCTACAATAACACAAGCGCCGTCACTTGCAAGACTTTCTATAATTTCTCTTTCTATTTTAAAAATTCTGTCTACAGGCGGCAGCATACCGGCGCCGCCGTTTGCATAGTGCTGCCCCAAAGCAATGTTGTAAAGCAGACTGTTATTTATTTTCTGCTCGTTTTCTTTTATAAAATCAATGTGATAACCGCTTTTTTCAGCAGTAAGCTCAATAAGCTCCTTATCATAAAAGGGTATGCCAAGCCTTTCGGAAACCTTTTCCGCAACAAGCCTGCCGCCGCTGCCGTACTGCCTGCTTATAGTAATAATTCTGTCCATAAAATTTACCTCCTATTCAAGTATATCTTTATTAATTAATGTAAACTGACCGCTTTTGTTGTGATAGTGCCCTCCCGCAACAGCAATATCCTCATTTTGGGATATGCGCTTTATAATCGGACTGTTTTTAATCTTTTCTATGCTGTTTTCAATGTTTAATATTTCGCATTTGTAAGGATCCGTTTCCGTTCCTATCACACCTTTTATCTCGTCTGTTATACTCTTTATGCTTCCCTCGCCGTCACCGCTTATAGCCGCCTCTACAGCGCCGCACCTGCTGTGTCCTACCACCAGCACCAGCCTTACTCCCAAATGCTCAACGGCATATTCAATACTGCCCAGTTCAATTTCTCCAACCACGTTTCCTGCGGTTCTTATGGTAAAAATTTCTCCTATGCCTACCATAAAAATCAGCTCGGGTACTACTCTGCTGTCCGAACAGCACACAACCACCGCATAAGGCTTTTGCCCGTCCGTGTGGGTAAGGTGCCTGATTTCTTCGGAAATATCTCCGCGCCCGTGTTTGGCAAGCAAATACTCATTGTTGCCCTCAATAAGCCTAAGCAATGCCGACTTAACATTGCCTGCATCAATATTGTGCATAACAACCCTCCCGTATGTAAAAAATATATAAAAAAAACCAAAAAATACATTAATAATTATTGCATTTTTAATAAATTTATTCTACCAAATTTATTACAAAATGTCAACCAAAACCTGTAAACAAAAATACCGCAATTATCCGCCTGTTTTTGTAAAACTGATTTAATAAAAATTATTTATCGGTATGTTTGACAGTTTTTTTCCATTGTGGTAAAATACAGTATAAATCTAAAGAGGAAAAGGAGTAGTTAATTATGGAAAACAGAGTTAAAAAAATTGCAGTACTTACAAGCGGCGGTGATGCTCCGGGAATGAACTCTGCCATAAGAGCGGTTGTCAGAACGGCAGCGCATTATGATATACAGGTATTTGGCATAAAAAGAGGCTTTGAGGGGCTTTTAAACGGAGATATTGAGGAGCTTGTAGCATCGGATGTTTCCAATATAATGTTTAGAGGCGGCACCATTCTCCACACCGCGCGCTCGGAAGAAATGCGTACAAAAAAAGGCGTTGAAAAGGCGGCTCAGCTCTGTAAGCTCTTAAAGCTGGATGCGCTAATAATTATAGGCGGCAACGGCTCTCTTGCCGGAGGTCTTGAGCTTGCCAAAAAGGGAGTAAACGTAATAGGCATACCCGGCACTATAGATTTGGATTTGGATTGTACCGACTATACAATAGGCTTCGACACGGCTGTAAACACATCTTTGGATGCCGTAAACAAAATAAGAGATACCTCCTGCTCTCACGAAAGATGCTCCATAGTAGAGGTTATGGGCAGAAGCGCCGGCTATATAGCTCTTTGGACAGGTCTTGCCGGAGGCGCTGAGGAGGTGCTTATTGCGGAAAAGGAGTTTAAGCTTGAGGCTGTAATTGAGCAGATAATGGAAAACAGAAGCATGGGCAAAAAGCACAACCTTATTGTTGTGGCGGAGGGTATAGGCAAAAGCCAGTGGCTTGCCGAAGAAATCGAGAAAAAAACAGGTATATCCGCAAGAGCAACAATATTAGGGCATTTGCAAAGGGGAGGCTCGCCCTCGGCAAGAGATAGAGTCGCCGCTTCAATAATGGGGTATAATGCCGTAATTGCGCTGCTTGAAGGCAAAAGCAACAGAATTATAATTGAAAAGGACGGAAAATACACAGATATTGACCTTGAAGAAGGTATTAACTACAAAAAAGAATATAATGACAATATGTATAAAATAACAAAAATACTTGCGGTATAAAAGCATTTATTTTTTGGTAATCGGTGTAATAGGCAAAATTATATAAACGGAGGTAATTATTATGCCAAAAATCGCAATATTAATGGGCAGTGATTCCGACCTTCCCATAATGTCGGACTGTGCTAAAATTTTAGAGGAATTTGATATTTCCTACGAAATTACACTTGTTTCCGCTCACAGAACACCCGAACGTATGGTGGAATACGCAAAAACAGCTAAAGAACGGGGAATTAAAGTAATTATTGCAGGCGCAGGGGGCGCGGCGCACGTTGCCGGAGTTACTGCCGCCTTAACCACAATTCCCGTAATAGGCGTACCCATAAAAACAAGCGCCTTGGGCGGTATGGACTCTCTTCTTTCCATAGTGCAAATGCCAAGCGGAATACCTGTTGCCACAGTAGCAATAAACGGAGCAAAAAACGCAGGTATACTTGCGGCAAAAATACTTGCCGTTTCCGATGAAGCGCTTTCGGAAAAGCTTGCCGCATATCAGCAGTCGCTTAATCAGTCTGTAAATGATAAGGTCATTAAATTGGATAAATTAGGTTACAGTGAATATATCAATCAAATGAGGAAATAATATTTTTAAGGAAATGTATTATGAAAAGAAAGGGATTTGTTAAGGAAAACAATTATAATGAAATAATAGGCAACAATATACGCTATGAAAGAATTTTAAGAGATTTTTCCATTGAGGAGCTTGCGGAATTGCTGGATATTGATTCAAACACTTTAAATAGAATTGAACAGGGCTATGAAGATATTTCAATAACCGACCTTTGTAAAATTTCAAAATTCTTTTCAATAACCATGGAATCGCTTGTATGTATTTACCCTACAGGCGATTTGGTGCTGAAAGAAATGACCGAAAAAGAAAGAAGAGAAATTACTGCGACTTGTCTTATAGAAAATTTGAATTATGAGGAACTGGACTTTATTATAAAAATAATAAACAGCCTTAAAAAGCTGAGAACGGACTTTAAGGACAATTAAAGCCTGTATCTTAAAAATTATTTCTGTCAAAACGGCTGCTCAACACTTAAATCGGCTTTTGCCGATTTAAATGTTGACCCGTGCGCAAGCCTTAGCGCTTCGTTACAACACAGCTAAAATACCAATCCCTTATATTTCATTCCCTATAACTGCCAATTCCTCTCTGTATGCCTTGCCTTTTTCGATTATAAAGCTGCCTGCTTCCGCATCTTTTTTCGCTAAAGAAAAAATAACATAGCTGATATTGCTGTTATAGGCAAGCCTTATATCTTCATCAGACGGGTCAATGCCGCTTAATGTATGAGAATGAAAGCACCCCACCGGTTCAAGTCCGTTTTTTCTCATGTCCCGTGCGGCATTAAACCTGTCGCTTAAACACATACTGTAATGCACACAGCTATGCTCGGCATTTTCAGCAAAATAAACCTTTTCAACCCTTTTAAGCTCTCCAAGGCGCACACCGGCAAGCATACCGCAGCCCTCTTCGGGCAAACAGCCTCTCAAATAATCAATAATACTGCAAAAATCATCATATTTTATTTCTATCAAATCAAATTCTCCCTAATAAGACTGAAAAGCTCAGATTTTTTTATATCACCTGCAGCCTTTCCCTTAACCATACCGTTCTTCATAAAATAAAGCCTCCATACTTCTGCAAGGCATACATCCCGATGAGTAAAACTCCGCAGCGGCATTGCCCTCACCTGCAAATTCCTTAAAATTGTTTTCATTCAATTCTGTCATAAAAATATCTCTTTCCGTTAAATATAACACAAATTATTAAACATTGCAAACAAAACATATTCTACGGTAATTATCATTTCCCCAAATTGAAAAATAATTCAAAGTACAGCAAAAAGGTACGGCAAACACCGTACCAATTTAAGCAGTTATATAAAATCCCGTCTGCGAGATGAATAGTCCTGCCATTGCTCCTTATCCATAAGAACAACCCGTGGTTTAGAACCGTTTTCAGGCCCTATAATGCCTCTTTCCTCTAACTCGTCAATCATTCTTGCGGCTCTGTTATAGCCAATTTGAAACTGCCTTTGTATAAGAGATGTAGATGCTTTTTTTGTTCTTACAACGTATGCAATAACGTCCTCAATAAGCTCATCTCCGCCTTTGCTTTTGCTGTTTGCGCCAATACCGCTATACTCATCATCATCGGAATTTTCAATACTTCTCATAATATCAGGGTCATACTCAGGCTCATCGGTTTTAATATAGTCAACAATTCGCTTAATTTCATCATTGCTTATAAATGCGCCCTGCACTCTGAGGGTTCTGTCCATTTCAACGGTTTTAATAAGCATATCGCCCCTGCCTATCAGCTTTTCCGCGCCGCTTTCATCTAAAATTATTCTGGAGTTAATCGCCTGCGCAACGGAAAAGGCAATTCTTGAAGGTATGTTGCTTTTAATAACACCGGTTATAACATCTGATGATGGCCTTTGTGTGGCTACAATCAAATGTATGCCTGCGGCTCTCGCAAGCTGAGTAAGCCTTTGTATATGCCCCTCAACCTCTTTTTTTGCAACAAGCATAAGGTCTGCAAGCTCGTCTATAATAATAACTATCTTGTAAATTTTCTTTTCGCCGTTTTTCTCAAGATACTCATTATATTCGTCAAGATTTCTCACTCCCACATCGGCGCACAGCTTGTACCTCCTCATCATTTCGGTACACGCCCAGTTAAGAGCGGCGCTTGCCTTGTGAGGGTCGGTAATAACAGGTATAAGCAAGTGCGGAATACCGTTGTACACATTAAGCTCAACCATTTTAGGGTCTACCATAATAAGCCTTACCTCGTCAGGGCTCGCCTTAAACAAAATGCAGTTTATAAGAGTGTTTATACAAACGGACTTACCGGAGTTGGTAGCGCCGGCTATCAAAAAGTGAGGCGCTTTGGCAATATCCTTAACAATAACATTGCCTGCCACGTCCTTGCCCAGGGCAAAGCTTAGCTTGCTTTTTGATATTTGAAACTTTTTGGATGCCACAACCTCCGAAAAATATACAACAGACGGCTCTTTATTGGGTATTTCAATGCCCACTGCGGACTTCCCGGGAATTGGCGCCTCAATAATAATATTTTCGGCGGCAAGCCTCATAGCCAAATCCTTGTCCAGGCTGGAAATTCTGCTTACCTTTGTTCCAACGGCAGGCACAAGCTCGTACCTTGTAACAGTCGGCCCCTGGCTTACCTCCACAACAGCGGCATTTACCTTAAAGCTCCTTAATGTTTCTTCCAATATATGAGAATTTTGTATAAGCTCCTCCTTGTTTCCCGTTTTTATAAGCTCAGGATTTTTTTTGAGAAAAGAAAGCTTTGGAAATCTGTAATCCGCCTTCGGCTTTTGCTTAACTCTTTTAACAACTTCGTCATCAGCCTCAACAACATTAAGCCTTTCTCTAAACTCGTCTGACACCTGTGATATGTTGTCGGTAGTATGAGATACATCCCTTTCTGTAGGTTTAACCTCAGAGGATATATCCAAATCAGCTTTTTCAACCGCCGCAGGCTCTTCCCAAGGCGGAATATCCAAATCTTCTTTTGTTTCTTTTTCTCTGACATCAAAATTGTTATGGGGCTCCTCAACAGGCTCTACGGTAATAATATCCCTCTTGGATACTTCCTCCTGCTCTTCTATTGTAATTAAGCTGTTTTCATCATTATTTTTATTGTTTATAACAATTTCATTATCTTCCGTTTCCTGAGGGAAAAAGTCCTCTTCATACTCATAAGTCTGCTCCTTATTCAAAAATGAAGGTATATACTCGGATCTGTCCCTGCTTCTCGGTACTGTGTTTCCGTTATCCTTTTTTAAAAAGTTCGGAACGTCAAACCTTGCGCTTTCTTCTCTTTCCTTCACATATAAATCCTTTGGAATTTCCTCTTTGTGTTCTTTCCCGCGCTTTTTCACCTCGCCGTTCTTAACACGCTTTGCCATTAAATCCGGCATAGGTTTTTTGTTGGAATTGCCGTTATTTTCTTTAATATCAACAAATTCGGCATTTCTGTAGCTCTTTTTTGTTCTGAGCTTTTCATAGCTGTAGCCGTTTTCAGCGTCCTCTTCTTTAGCCGCCCTGTCAGCCTTTCTTTCCGGTCTTTTTTGTTTTGCCTTAACAGGCTCTTCCCCGGCTTCATAAGGCTCTTCCTCATCATTTTCATAATAAGCATCGTACTCATCATCTTCAATATCATCAATATCCTCTTCGTACTCCTCGTTTCTGTACATTCCGTTCTTAATAACCTCTTTAAAGTTGTTAAATACATTTTTAATAAATCCAAAAACACTTTTATCGGAAAGAAGTACAGCAACAGCAGCCATAAGTGTAATAATAATTATAATTGAGCCTGTTTTTCTGAAAACAATTAAAAGTATGCCGCCTATAAGACCCCCTATAAGACCCCCTTCTATATAATCATCGGAATCGGTAAAGCCGCTTAAAAGATCACCGCCCATAATTGAATTTTCACTGTCCTCCATAATAACATAAATGAGAGAAATTAATAAAACAAATAACGTAAAAGCCAAAACAGCCTGAAATTTTATATTTACTTTATCACTGTTCATAATAAAATATATTACAGCCAGAATTACCGCAAAAGGAAATAAATATGCGCCCACGCCAAAAAGGCCCCTTAAAAAAGCAAGCATAACCTCTCCGAAAATAGTGTCCGACGCAAAAAACAGACTGCATATAATAAGTATGGCAAGACCTACCGCCACAATGCAGTAAGCCTCAAACGCCATGGGACTGAGCTTCTTTTTTTCCAAAGCTTCACCCTCTGCTTTAACCGTCTTTTTTCCGCTGTTGGCATTCTTTTTTTTGGCTGCGGCCCTTACCGCAGTTTTTTTGCCGGTTGTTTTCTTTTTTACTGACGTTTTTTTAACATTCGCTTTTTTTGCCGCCAAAATAATCACCCATATTCACATAATTACATAATTAACTGTTTTATTAGCCGGTGTCCTTAATATTTTATAAAGTACTCTGCTGCGTTGTATCTTTTTCGGCTTTAAGCAGCGCTTTCATTTCAAAAATAAGACAAATTGTAGTAAGTATAACTGCGCCCGCATCTGCCAAAGGCGTTGCAATAAGTATTCCTTTAAGTCCAAAATATACAGGCAGTATAAGCAATAGAGGAATAAGCAGCAGCAACTGACGTGAGGTTGAAAGCAAAATTGCGGTTTTAACCTTTCCCACTGCCTGAAAATAGTTTGAACCAACCATTTGATACCCCACTATGGGAATAAACAAAAACCAATATTTAAGTGCGATTTTTGAAAAATCCATAAGCTTTCTGTCATCTTTCATAAATAAGCCTATAATCTGCTCGGGAAACAGCCTTGATGCCCCAAAGGATATGCAAACAAGTATTGTTGCAAAAATAATGGCATATAACAGCGCTTTTTTAATTCTCCCAAAGTTTTTTGCGCCGAAATTGTAGCTGATAATCGGCTGAACTCCCTGGTTAATTCCAATAACGGGCAAAACAAAAAGCGTAACCATACTGTTAATAATACCAAGTCCCGAAATTGCCACGGTACTGCCGTATTCACTCATAGAGCCGTAGTGCAAAAGCTGCCTGTTTAACACAACATTCATTATAGCATTTGCGCCCTGCAAAATTGCTGCGGATATGCCGTATGTCGTTATCAGCCAAACATATTTCGGCTTTAAATTAAGTCCCTTTATCCTCAGTTTAAGTATGGATTTTCCCTTTATAAAGAACCATGCCACAAACAGTGTGGAAAAGGTTTGCCCTATAACCGTCCCTAAAGCGGCGCCGAATGTACCAAGACCCATACGGAAAATAAAAACATAGTCAAGCGCAATATTAACACAGGCGCCAATAGCCATAGTTGCCATAGACCTCATAGGGCGGCCCTGTATTCTGATAAAATTATTTGCGCCAAGACCCAAATTCTGCACAATCCCCCCTGCAAAAACAACTCTCATATAAGAAATTGCATAGGGCAGTGTTTCTTCGTTTGCTCCAAAAGCCAAAAGAAGAGGCTCAACAAAAATGTTTCCTGCAATACCTATAATTATTCCCGATAAACCAAGCAATGTGTAAGAGGTTAAAAAAACCTTTTCGGCATCTCTGTTGTTGTTCTCTCCAAGCTTAATAGATGTAAGTATAGAGCCTCCCATTCCGAAAAGCACACTGAAAGCCATCATAATTATCATTATGGGAAAACACAGCGTAATGCCCGCCAAGCCTGCTCTTCCCAAATTATCCGCCTTGCCTATAAATATTCTGTCTACAATATTGTAAATTGCATTTATAACCATTCCCACAATGGCAGGAATTGAATAGGATATTAAAAGCTTTCCCACAGGCGCATTGCCCAGTTCTTCGGTTCTGTCCATTCCAAAATCTCTCCTTAGTAAAAATACGTTATTTTTCAAGTACCTCCAAGCCTTTGTAAAGCCTCTTAAGGGTTTCTTCCTTTCCCAGTAAAACGCAAAGCTCACTTGCGCCGCAGGGTGTAGCCGCCTTTCCGCTTAAAGCCGTTCTTACGGGCCAAAGTATCTGTCCGTTTTTAAGTCCGTTTTCCTTTGCTGTAGCAGCCATTATTTGGTAAAGGCTGTCATTATCCCACTTTTCCGCCTTTTCAATAACAGGTATAATAATTTTTAAAAATCCCGCCGAATTTTCTTCGTTTGTTTTCATCTTTTTGTGAGCATACAAAGACTTGTCATATTCAGGCAGCTTGTCTATAAAATCCACAAGCTCGGGTATTTCAAAAACGGTACAAACTCTGCTCTTAACCATATTAGCAACCATTCTATAGTCTATACCCTCAGTTTTAATACAGCCTTTAAGAACAGGCTCGGCCATTTTGTAAAACTCCTCAAAATCCTGCATTTTAACATATTCCCCGTTCATCCATCTTAATTTTTCCGGGTCAAAAATTGCGGGAGATTTGGAAATGCCCTTTATATCAAAGGCCTTTATAAGCTCGTCAATGGAAAATATCTCTCTGTTTTCAGAGGGCGCCCACCCCAAAAGCGTAATGTAATTAACAATAGCCTCGGGCAAATAACCTTTTGCAACAAGATCCTGAAAGGATGCGTCGCCGTTTCTTTTAGAAAGCTTGTTGTGAGCGTCCTTCATAACAGGCGCCACATGAATATATTTGGGAATATCCCAGCCAAATGCTTCATAAAGCAAATTATATTTAGGTGTAGAGCTTAAATACTCGTTTCCCCTGACAACATGAGTTATATTCATAAGGTGGTCATCTATAACATTCGCAAAATTATAAGTAGGCAAGCCATCGCTTTTTATAAGTATCTGATCTTCCATATCTTCATTGTTTACGGTTACTTCTCCGTAAACCTCATCATAAAAAGATGTCTTTCCCGGTCTGATTTTCTGCCTTATAACAAAAGGCGCGCCGTTTTTAAGATTTTCTTCAATCTCTTCATTTGTAAGATTAAGACAATGCCTGTCGTACTTAACGCCTATATCCCCTTCGCTTCTCAGGCTGTCAAGCCTTTCCTTTGTGCAAAAACAGTAATATGCCTCTCCTTTTTCAATAAGCTCCAAGGCATATTTCATATAGTTGTTTTTTCTTTCGGACTGAATATAAGGGCCGTACTCCCCTCCAACATCGGGGCCTTCGTCATGCTTTATACCTGCCATTTCAAGAGTTTTGTAAATAACGTCAACAGCGCCCTCAACATATCTTTCCTTGTCAGTATCTTCTATTCTTAATATAAACCTGCCGCCATCGTGCTTGGCAATAAAATACTCGTATAAAGCAGTCCTCAAATTTCCTATATGCATATACCCCGTGGGACTTGGGGCAAATCTCGTCCTTATCATTATAATTCAACCCTCCAAAAAATTAATAATATTTACTTGTATCTATACCGGAAAGCTGTTCCTTTACTGTTTTCAGCTCTGCCTGAATATCCCTCAGCTCCACAATGTAATCTCCTCTGTCTCTTTTGTAACCCTCGCCGTATCTTTGCACCTCTTCATAAGCCTTTGCGTTAATAAGCTGAACCGCATCGGATATGGAAGAATCTATAATTCCGTCAACAAGATAATATTGCTGCAATATATCCTCATTTGCCATAGCGTTTTCATATCTTGTTTTTATACTTTCAAGCATTTCATCATCAGCCTCAAGCTCTTTAAGAATATTAATGCAGTTATCCTTTGCGTCCTCCATTCCGTTTTTAAGCTCTTCGGCATATTGCTGCCTGTATGCTCTCGATGAGCTTTTAAGATATGCAAACATACCTATCCCTATAATAACCAAGCAGATTAAAAGAACACCGCTTAATACGCAAAAATATCTCAGCCTTGCCGCTAACACACCGTCAATTTTTTTTACTTTATTTTTCTTTTGTTTCTTTTTGCCCGTATCCTTTTGCTTCATAAAAATCCTCCTGTGTATAAAATCACTATGTATTATATCATAACACTTAACATCAAAAAAAGCAATAAATTTTGTAAAAACATACGAAAAACCGCCGCCGCAAGCCAAAGCACCTGCTCGCAATACGGTTTGGCAATCAGCCGTTAAAAATATTACACTCAACAAAATACATACAAAAAAACCCCAAAGCAACAGCTTTGGGAATAGCCTTTGAGCAAATGCCGATAGTGGGACTCGAACCCACACACCCTTGCGGATAACAGATTTTGAGTCTGTCTCGTC
>CAYMAA010000030.1:0-17105 GCA_964388305.1 uncultured Lachnospiraceae bacterium
AAAAGAAGGAATAGCTCCGAAAATAGGCTGGAAAATAAGAGCAAGAGCAAAAAGAACAGCGGTTGTAAGAGCCGTTAAACCTGTTCTGCCGCCCTCTGTAACGCCGGATGCGCTTTCAATATATGTAGTAGTTGTGGAAGTTCCCAAAACAGCGCCGGCGCTTGTAGCAACCGCATCCGCAAGAAGAGCTCCCTTAATTCTTGGCAGCTTGCCGTCCTTATCAAGCATACCTGCCTTGGAGCTTACGCCTATAAGAGTTCCTATTGTATCAAAAAGATCTACAAAAAGGAAAGCAAATACAACTACAATAAAGTTAATTGACAGGCAGTTGCTGAAATCCATATGAAAAGCAACCTCGCCCAAAGGAGCCAAGTTAAAGCTTACAATACCCTCGGGAATTAATGAATAGCAGCCTAAAGCGGGATTAGGAACATATAAACCGGCAACCTGGCAGATAATACCTAAAATCCATGTTGCCAAAATTCCCAAAAGAATGTTGCCCTTAATATTTCTTGCAACAAGAACACCTGTTATAACAGTTCCTATAATTGCTAAAATAACAGTAATACCAACATTTGCCAGACCGACCGATGCCGCTTCCTCAATGCCGTTTGCCGCAACATAGCCGCTGTAGCTGAAAAGGCTCAATCCGTTTGTAACAATATTGGCATTTTGCAGACCGATAATGGCAATGTATAAACCAATACCGACGGATACAGCCGTTTTTAATGTCATAGGTATAGCATTAAATATAGCCGTTCTTATGTTTGTGGCAGATAAAAGTATGAAAATGATACCTTCAATAAATACTGCCGCAAGAGCTGTTTGCCATGAATAACCCATACCTAAAACAACAGTATAGGCAAAGTAAGCATTAAGCCCCATACCGGGAGCAAGAGCAAACGGATAGTTTGCAAAAAGCGCCATAAGCAATGTGCCTAAAAATGCCGCAATGGCTGTAGCAATAAACACACCGTTCCAGTCCATACCCGTTTCCGATAAAATATTGGGGTTAACTACCAAAATATATGCCATAGTCATAAAGGTAGTAATACCCGCAATAATTTCGGTCTTGCAGTCTGTTCCGCTTTCCTTCAGCTTAAAAAGCTTTTCCAACATAATTTTTCCTCCTTAAAAAAATAAAAATTATTGGAGTTCCCTTAACTTTGATTTTCATAGTTCAGGGAATTTAAGAAAATAATGATTAATAGGCTCTTCCCATCTTTCGGATAAAAATTCTTCTCCCGAAATCTGTTTCAGCAAATCAATCAGTGTTTCCTTAACTCTACAAGATTATTATATTACCTAATTTCGTCAGGGTCAACTATAATTATGCCGATAAATAAATTTTGTTAAAAATTACCGTAAAATTTACGTTTAATTACTTATCCGTCATAAACAAATCCAAAATATCTTCTTTTGTCATTCTTTCTATAATACTGCCCTGCAAATTAAGAACATCGTTAAACAGGTTTTTCTTTTTCCTTTGCAGCTTTAAAATTTTTTCCTCTATGCTGTCCTTCGCAATAAGGTTGTATACCTGCACACGGCGAATTTGCCCAAACCTGTGCGCCCTGTCCGATGCCTGCTCCATAACGGCGGGGTTCCACCACTGATCATAGTGTATAACCACATCTGCTCCTGTAAGATTAAGTCCCGTTCCACCAACCTTTAGGCTTACAAGGCAAACGGAAACATCCTTGCTGCCGTTAAAGCTGTTTACATATTCAATCCTCTTTTCGGCAGGCACATCACCCTCAATGCAATAATAATCAATACCCTTTAGCTTTAAAGCCGTTTTAATTATATCAAGCATAGAGGTAAACTGTGAAAATACAAGAATTTTATGACCGGCGCTTATAAGATCTCCCATATTTTCCATAAGGTAGTTAAGCTTGCCGCTTTCTCCCGTGTATCCTTCCAAAAACAATGACGGGTGACAGCAAATCTGCCTTAGTCTGGTAATTTCACTTAAAATTTTTATATGGTTTATTTGATTATTCTCCAAATCCGCCCTAATAACCCCTCTTGCCTTTAAAAGCTCCGCCTTATAAAGCCTGCTTTGCTCATCTGTCATAATGGTGTAGCGGCAGCTTTCAATTTTTTCGGGCAAATCTCTCAGCACATCGCCTTTTTCTCTCCTTAAAATAAACGGGGAAATCAGCTTTTTAAGCTGCTTCATTTTGTCTGCATCGCTGTAACGCATAATAGGTTTTTCAAAGCTGTCCGCAAATTGCCTTGCGCTGCCAAGGTAGCCGGGCATAAAAAATTCAAACACCGACCAAAGCTCCCCAAGCCTGTTTTCAAAAGGAGTTCCCGTAAGAGCAAACTTAACTTCTCCTTTAATTTCCGTAAGAGCCTGAAAGCTTCGTGTGCGGCTGTTTTTTATAAATTGCGCCTCATCAGCAATAATAACCGCAAATTCCCTGTTTTTATATAAGTCGTCGTCACGTTTTAATGTATCGTAGGAGGTTATAAAAATCTGAGTGTTTTTTGAAAGCTTTTTTTCTCTTAATGCCTTGCTGCCGTATACCAATTCATACTTTAGTCCGCCTCCATAGCTTTCAAGCTCAGCCTCCCAGTTGTAAATCAGCGATGTAGGGCAAACCACAAGGCTTGGCTTTGTTTCCGTTCTGTATTTATCGTACAAAAAGCTTATTACCTGAATTGTTTTCCCAAGGCCCATATCGTCTGCCAAAATTCCGCCAAAGCCGCACTCGCTTAAAGCCTTCAGCCACATAAAGCCTTTTTTCTGATAATCTCTTAAAATGCTGTTGTAAAATGAGGGAACGGTATAGTCCTGAATGTTAATATTGTTAAATCTTTCAATAAGCCTGCGTGAATATTTGTCAAAGCTAATCTGACTTTTTTCATTTTCGTCAAACAATCTGTCAAATGCGATAATTCTGCCGGCGTTTGTAAAATAACTCCCCTTTTCAAGCTCATTTTTGCCTAAATTAAAAAGCTGGACAAATTTTAAAAACATTTTGTTGTCGTCTATGCTTAAAAACCTGCCGTCACTGAATCTGTAGTATTCACGCTTTTCTCTGTAAGCATTTAAAACATCCTTAAGCTCATCTAAATTTATGTCCGTAGTGTCAAAGTCTATTTCAATAAGGTTTCCCTCATAACGAACGCCTATGTTTATACGTTTTTCCGCAAGCCTTGTAAGCTGCTTAAAATTTTCGCTTAAAAATACCTCTGCCGAGTTGCCTAAGGCTTTTATGCCGTACTTTAAAAAGCTGTAAATATTGTCCTCCATAGACATAATAAACCCGTCAGAACCCCTGTCGTAAAAGCCTAAGCTTTCCAAAAGAAGCTTAAAAGCTGTTTCCGCCCTGTCATTTCTGTATTCTCTGTATGCCTGCTTGTCGTTATAATCTATAATTGTATCTCCGTAGGCATATTTGATTTTTGCGCAAATGCTTTTACCCCTGCTTTCCAAAAATACCTGCACACCAAACGGCACAAGAGAAAGTGTGCCGAAAACCTTGCCGGCATTGTCTATAAGATTGTTATTCTGCAGCATAGGCACAACAAAATCCACAAGCTTGTTTACATCTGCCGAGCCGAAAACAATTTCTTCGCCGCCGCAAATATTAAATGCGTTGCTGAGATCGTTTAACATAACAGCGTATTCCGCCGTGGTTTTGTAAAACCTTCCGTCCAATAAAATATATCCGTAATATCCTGAAAAAAATGTTTTTATATCTTTAAAATTCTTTTTAAGCCTTGCCTTGTTTTCAACCGCTTCTATGGAAATTCTGGCATAAGGCTCACCCTCTTCAAAGGGAATTTTAACGGTTTTTGCGCCGCTTTTAAGGTTTACACGTTTACCTGCGTAAAGACTGAAAAAACCGTCCAGCAGGCCGCCGCTTAATATAAAACGGCTTTTATCCTCGCTTAAATTTGTAAGCACAACAAAGCCTGTTTTAAACTCGGAGCTTCCGTAAATAAAGTTCAGTATTTTTTTGCCGTCATCGCTGAAGCCGTCTATATTATATTTGTAGCTTCTAAAAGCCTTTCCGATATTTCTGTCAATTTCCGACGTAAATTCAAAAATATCCTCCACTTTCTTTTTTCTTTTTCCGTATTTATAAACGTACAGCTCAATTTCGGGTTTATCTCCGTTCAGGTATAAAAGCGGCTCTACATACAGCTTTTCTCCCGATGCAACACCAAGCCTTTTTATATAGTCCAGTCTGTGACGTTCAAATAAATTAAGTAAATTTTTAGAAGCAACGTAATTTCTGCTAAGCTCCCCCACTTTTTCCCCGTTGGAGTTCATAAGCTCAAAAAGCAATGCCGCCGTGTGCCTGCACCTTCTCCCCTCGGCATTACAGGAGCAGTCGCTTCCAATAGCCTCACCTTTTAAATTAAACTCGGTTTCAGCCATATATTCTTTTCCGTTGTCGTCCTTTATTTTGCCCGCAAACCGGATTTTGTCGCTGTCTACCATTCTCACACCCAGCACTCTGCCGTTTTGCGCCATGGTACGCCCGTAAAAAAACTCCAATCCGTTATTTATAAATTGACGTATCTTAAATTCCGTTAAATTAAGCTCCAAAAACCATTCCCCCTAAAGTAACCCCGTATTTTTTGTGAAATCCGCATACACTCTCATTATTTTATTAAATCTGTACACAATCGTTGTTTAAAGTATACCACAGAATTTTCAATTTGTCAGTTACATTTTTGTTACAATCCCATTGATTTACCAAGCAGGAAAGTCCTTACAGCAGTTACGGGTTTTAAAACCGGTCATTCCTTTTCGTATAATTTGTCTGTACAATAAAAAACACCCGATAAAAACATTTTGTCCTTATCGGGTTAATTACTGAAATATTATTTTAAAAGCTCTGCCTTTTTTTCAAGAATTGCCGCAGCGGCAGTACAGGCGGGGCAATCGCAAAATTTTGCGCCCTTTTCCTTTAGCTCTCTGTTATGCGCATTAAAAGCCTTTGCCTTTTCTTCGCCAAAAAGCTTAACGCCTTCTTCCGAAGATGTAAACGCTATAGCCATATCCACAGGCAAAATATTCTGCTCAATTTCAGATATATATTTTTTTGTTTCTTCCGCTTCATTTTCCGTTCCTACCGCATTAAGCCAAGCCTTAGCGGCATTTTTGGCTTCGCCGCTGCAAGAGGGAGCATTTATAAGTTCATTTGTCTTTTCAATAACATAAGCCAAAGCTTCTTTGTTCATAACAAATCACTCCTTTCAAAATGCAATATAACTTAAAGCAATAGTTTATTTTGTGCCAAAAATACGGTCGCCTGCATCACCTAAGCCGGGGCAAATATAAGCATCGCTGTTAAGCTCTCTGTCCAAATGTCCTATATAAATCTGCACATCGGGGTGAGCTTCGCTCAGCTTTTTAACGCCCTCGGGAGCTGCTATAATACACATAAACTTAATGTTTACACCGCCCTGCTTTTTAATCATTGTAATAGCATCGCAGGCAGAGCCGCCCGTTGCAAGCATAGGGTCTGTTACAACAATAATCCTTTCGGAAATAGGCTTCGGCAGCTTACAGTAGTATTCGTGAGGAGTATGTGTTTTTTCATCTCGGTATAAGCCGATATGCCCAACCTTCGCACTGGGAACAAGAGCCAAAATGCCCGAAACCATACCCAAGCCTGCCCTCAAAATAGGTACAATAGCCAATTTTCTGCCCGAAATCATAGGGGTCATACACTTTTCAATGGGAGTTTCAACCTCAACATCGGTCATAGGCAGGTCGCTTAACGCCTGAAAACCCTCCAACATAGCAATTTCCTCAACCAGCTTTCTAAACTCATTTGTACCTGTAGCCTTATCTCTCAAGCGTGAAATTTTGTGCTGAATTAAAGGGTGGGTACAAATCATTACATTTTTTCCGTATTCCTTCATAAGTTACACCTCTCTTTATTTATTTTTTTTAACGGGCTGAATACTGATACCTCTGTTTTTATCTCCTTCTTCATTAACGCCAAATTCATAGTCATTGCCGGGAAGAATTATATTAAGCAAAATACCTGCAATGGCGGCAATGGCAAGTCCTGTAAGGGTAATGCTTACACTGCCTATGTTAAATGTAAGACCGGATGTAAAGCCGAGTCCGCATACGAATATAACAGCCGCAATAATAAGGTTGCGAGACTTTGTAAGGTCAACCTTGTTTTCCACCACATTTCTAACACCTATTGCGGAAATCATACCGTAAAGCATAAAGCTAACACCGCCTATAATAGCGGAAGGCATTGTGCTTATAACGGAAGAAACCTTTGGTATAAAGCTTAAAACAACAGCAAAAACAGCGGCAATTCTTATAACACGGGGGTCATATACCTTGGAAAGCTCCAATACACCTGTATTTTCTCCGTATGTAGTATTGGAAGGGCCGCCTATCAGGCCTGCGAAAGCCGTTGCCAAGCCGTCGCCTATAAGAGTTCTGTTAAGACCCGGATCTGCAATAAAATTTTTACCGACAGTTGCGGAAATAGCCGACATATCCCCAATATGCTCCATCATAGAGGCTATTGCAATAGGCGCCATTACAAGAATTGCCGTAAGGTCAAATTTACATATAGCAAAAGGCGGAAAACCGACAATGCTTGCGGAGCTTATTGCGTTAAAGCTTAATATAGCAGAGCCGTCCGCATTTGTAAAACCCAAGCTGTTCATAATAATTGCCGCAATGTAAGAAATTACTACACCTAAAAGTATTGGTATAATTTTGCAAATGCCCTTGCCCCAAATATTAAATATAATAATTACAGCCAAAGCAATTAAGGCGAGTGGCCAGTTTGTGGAGGCATTGCTTATAGCGGAGCCTGCAAGACCCAGGCCTATACAAACAATAATAGGGCCCGTTACAACAGGAGGAAGATACCTCATAACCCTTTTTACGCCGGCGAGCTTTATAATACCGGCAAGTACAAGATACAAAAGACCCGCCACAACAACACCGCCGCAGGCATACAGCACCTTTTCATCAGCCGGCATATTTGCGTATATACCGCTGTTTAAATTTGCAACGGTAGAAAATCCGCCCAAAAAGGCAAAGGACGAGCCTAAAAAGGCAGGGACATTAAATTTTGTGCATAAATGGAAAATAAGTGTACCCACACCTGCGCAGAACAATGTTACCTGTACGGTAAGAGCGTGAGTCAGCTCTCCTCCAAAATAACCGTTTACAAGTATAGGCACAAGAATTGTTGCTCCGAACATGGCAAACATGTGCTGAATACCCAGTAAAAGCATTTTGGGAATACCTAAAGCTCTTGCATCATAAATGGGTTGATCCGGTTTAACATTAGACATTTTTCGTCCTCCTTTAGTATAAATAAATTTTTCTAATCTATAATTTACCACATTTTGCGCTGTGTTACAATGATAAATTACAAATTTTTTTAAAAAGATACACACAAAAAGCGGTGAGTATTATCCCACCGCTTGAAAAAACGATTTATTTATTGTTAATGTTAATAATGTTATACATAATAACCGCTGTTTGCGCTCTTGTTGTGTTACTCTTTGGGTCAACCTTTCCGTTGGAGCCGTTTACAATGCCTGCTTTAACCATAGCCGCAATAGCGTCTGCCGCATAAGCTGAAATTTCATCCTTATCGGAAAAAGCATCAAGGGCAGCTTTATCCGCCTCAAGGGTTATGCTGCTGTTTTCAAGGCTTGAAAGGGCTCTGTAAGTAAGCAGCATCATATCCTGTCTTGTAACATAAGCCTCGGGAGCAAATGTTCCGTCAGCGTAACCTGTTGCAATGCCAAGCTTCTTTGCAAGACCGACATAGTTTGCATAGTACTTGTCCGCAGGAACATCGGTAAAGTTATCGTCTGCTGTTCCCGTAATTCCCAATGTGTTAAGGAGCATTATTGTGTAGTCTGCTCTTGTTACGTTATTTCTCGGTAAAAATGATCCGTCATTATAACCGTTTACAATTTTCTTTTCAGCAAGATAATTTATAGCATCCACTGCCCATGGAAGATCAGCTATATCATTAAAGGCATAATACTTTCCATCAATGGTTGTTCCGCCTGTTGTTGCGCCATCGGTTGTTCCTGTTGTGCCCGGTTGAGTATCAGCAGACTGTGTTGTTGCTTCACTTCCGCTTTCCGTTGAGGATTCATTTGAAGATGTGCTTCCGCTTGATGAAGAGCTTGAGCCGGAGCTTGAGCTTGAGCTTGAAGCCGCAGCCGTTGTTGTTTCGGTAGATTCCGAAGAAACGGTTGTTGTTTCGGTTGCCTGCTCTGTTGTTGTTTCACCCGCTACGGAAACATAGCATGAAGATGTGCTTACGCTTACATTGCCGGAATCAGTTGAGTTAAACATAGATGCTCCGCCGGTTACCTGAATTTCAGTATTGCCTGCGCCTACTACCTCAAACTCCGCCGCAAAAAGGATACCGCTGTCGTGAATTTGGTATAAACCGCCGTTACCCATATAGCTGCCTGTCAAATTAGCAAGCTTCATTTCTCCAAGCTCTGCTGCTGTTTTCTTTCCATCGGGCTTTTTCTGATAAATAGGTGTTGTTTTCATAACAATAGCAGCCGCCGTATTAAGGTTTGTTGCGCTGATAAGATAGGCGTTGCTTGATGAGGAACGGGGGAATATTATAGATTCGCTTTCATCCCTGTTAATACCCTGCTTAAAAATGATAACCTCCGGATCGTAAAGAATATAGAAGGTTGTGTTGTCAAGCTCCATATCACCGTCATTCTGTAAATAGAAATCCACCTCAAATGTAGAGCCTGTGTCAGAACTCGCATCGAAGCTGTAAGAGCTTTGGAGAGGATAAAGGGAGGCACTTCCCCCCGCAAAGGTATTTAAAGCGGTTGCCTGAAGGGTTGCGCCAATCATAGCCGAACAAAGTAACAATGACAATAATTTCTTTTTCATATTAAACTCCTTTTCTTATTGGTATAAAATTTTATAAATATATTTTACAACAAATAATTTACTTTTTCAATAGTAATGTAAAAAATATTTATGCAATAACAGTACTGCCTCCAAATATCATATCCGTATTAAAATATTCATAGCTCAGTGTTGATGAAAACATAAGTCCCATAACAGTAAACAATGATGAAAATTCTATATTATATTCTTCCAAAGCATTATTTGCGTTAAAGCCATGTTCAATATCCTCTGCGGTTTTATCCAACAAATCGCAGGCGCGAAGCATAGCCTCCTTATCCAACAGGCATAGGCTTGGGGTTTGGGCGGTGTTTAGCTTATTTCTGATATTTTCCGCCGCATTGCGGTAGTTTTTGCTGTCATAAACAGCCTTTTCGTCCTTACAAAAGCTTAGAGCCTGAATAACTGTTTTGCTAATATCCGCACGATAAGCATTAAGAACAGATTTTTCCTCCTCCGAAAGCTCCTCTTCATCATAAAAATATTCACTGTACCTGTCGTTCTGCCTTATAATCATAATACCGTAAGAAAGCGCATTAAAGGCATTGTAATAATGATTGCCCGCGTCATTTTTCGCATTTTCAAGCTTTTCAAGCATTTGCCGGATTTCTATATTATTGCAGGAGTCGTATTTATCCGTACAAATATACTCCTGCTGAAATTTATAAAAATCCTTTAATGCGCCGGTATAAGCTATAAAGCTGTCTATTACATCACCGTCCAGCTCTCCCCTGTCGGCTCTTAACGCAATTTGCTTAAAGCCTTCGCAGCTTTTAATCATATTATCAAAAACAGCGCTTGTTTTTGTAACGGAAAAGCTTTCATCAAGTAATTTTTGTATTTCACTGTCGTAATAACGCTTTATGTAATCCAGCTTTTCGTTAAGTGTAATAAACATATATTCCGTTGAAAGAGCCGAAGAAATTGTTTTTAAAGTATACTCTTCATCGGCGGAAATAATGCTTTGAGATGATGTATTATACTGAATATTCACAATTTTGGCTGCGGCGTCCCAGCTGACCTTAAGCCCCAATGCGCTTCCAATATCGTTTATTGGCAGCATAACAAAGCCGTTTATGTTTTGGGCAGGCTCTTCCATTGTTTTTTCTTCACCGTTTAGTATAAAAATATCCTTCCCCACAAAAATTATCAATTTATTGATGCTATTGTTAAATTCCGCAGTTTTAGTAGCGCTGTTCCAGCTTACATCATAACCAAGCTCCTCAAAAACTCCCCTTAACGGCACAAATGTTCTTCCGTTTAAGATGACAGGCTGCTGAGAGCCGAATTTTATTATATTATTATTAAGAGTTACCTTGACATCCGCAGCCATGACGCTTGTACAGCAGAGTACAACAGCAACAACAGCCGCAATAATTTTTTTCATTTATAACCTCCAATAAAAATATTTTCACGAACACATCTTTACAAATATATATTAACATATATTCATTGTTTAAGCAATAAAATTTTTACGTTTTGGCTTAAAAAACGGTTGACAATTTTAAAAAAAGTCTGTATAATATATTTTTGTTGAAAGCGAGTGCGCATAGCTCAGTTGGATAGAGCGTCTGACTACGGATCAGAAGGCCGGGGGTTCGAATCCTCTTGCGCACGTTAATTTACCGTCTTAATATAATTTAAGGCGGTTTTTTATATGAAAAAATGGCTGCTCACCTGTCAGTGCGGCTTAAAAGCCGCACTGACAGGCGACCCGTGGGGTGAGGGCGGAGGCAGGGCGGCGGTGAAACCGCCGCCCTGCCTCCGCCGCAAGCCTTAGCGCTTGGTTACAACGCAGCTTGTAACCGAGCCTTAAATTAATAAAAGTTACTTTATATTCTTCCTCCCCCAAACTGGGTCATATACAGCTCGTAATATCTGCCGTGTTTTTCAATAAGCTGCTTATGATTGCCCCTTTCCACAATTTTACCCTTATCCATAACCACAATAATATCCGCATCCTGAATTGTGGAAAGCCTGTGAGCAATAATAAGGCTTGTTCTGTTTTTCATTATGTTCAACATGGCGTCCTGAATACGTTTTTCCGTTCTGGTATCCACATTGGAGGTGGCCTCGTCCAAAATAAGTATTTTAGGATCCGCAACAAATGCCCTGCCTATTGCCAAAAGCTGCCTTTGACCCTGTGAAATATCCTGCCCGGAAGCGCTGAGCATTGTGTCGAAGCCGTTTTCCATTCTCATAATCATATCATAGCAATTACTCATTTTTGCAGCCTTTTCCATAATCTCATCAGAGGCATTTTCATTGGCGTATTTAAGATTTTTCCGTATACTGTCCGCAAACAAAACCGTATCCTGCAAAACAATTGCGGTGTTTCTTCTCAGCTCATTACAGTCAATATCGTTAATGTTCACACCGTCAATATTGATTTCACCGCTGTTAATATTATAAAACCGCATAAGCAAATTAACAACAGTAGTTTTTCCGCTGCCCGTTGCGCCAACAAGCGCCGCTTTCTGCCCTGCGTTTATTTTGAGAGAAAAATCCTTTAAAACAGGCTTTCCCTCATAATAACCGAAGTTGACGTTTTTAAACTCCACAACACCCTTAGCGCCGTCCATATTTTTGCTGCCGCTTTTATCCTCGCTTGGATTGTCCAAAATTTCAAAAACTCTCTCGGCGCCGGCAAATGCGCTTTGAATTTGCCCGTAAATTTGAGCCAGTTCGTCAATTGGTCTGCCAAACTGCTTGGCATAAACAATAAAAGCGGAAATAATACCTATGGAAATTTCGCCTTTAATTGCAAAATACCCTCCGAAAACAGCAATTATAACAAATCCGGTGTTGTTAATTACATTCATACAAGGCCCCATAGCTCCGCCCAACGCCTCGCCGATTATGCCCGCAACCCTTAGCTTGTCGCTTATGGTGTTAAAGTCCTTGCAAACCTCCTGCTGCCTGCCGTAAGCCGTAACCGTTTTTTGACCGTAAACCGTTTCCTCAACGGCTGAATTAAGCTGCCCCAGCAAAACCTGCCTTTTTGTGTAAAAATACTTCATAATTTTAGACAGAAATTTTGTGACGCATACCGTCATAATTACTGTAACGCAGGAAAGCGCCGCAAGCTTAGGGCAAAGCCATACCATCATAAAAACAGTTCCGGCAATCATAAGAACACCTGAAATTAAAGGCCCCATACATTGGGATATTATGTTGGAAATGTTTTCCGAATCGTTTGTCATTCGGCTCATTATATCCCCGTGAGGGTGATTGTCCAAATACTTAACAGGTAAATTTATAATTTTATCAAAAAGCTCAACCCTCATATTCCCCACAATTTTCTGGCTAAGCCTTGCGCTGATAATATTTTGCAAATATGTGCAAAAGCAGTGAATTAAATAAACAATTCCCATTATAACAAGCACTCTCGGCAAATTACCAAACCTGCCTGCCGCAATGCTGTCTATTGCCTTGCTTTGCAGCCACGGAGCCGTTACGGAGCAAATTACAATAACAACCACCGCCAAAATAAGACCTGCAATGGCGGCAAACTCCTTTTTAAAATAACTCAAAAGGCGTATAAATGTTTTTCTGCCGCTTTTCGGCTTTTCATAGCCTCCTCTGTTTCTGCCACCTCTCATGCCGGGCAGCTTGTAGCCGCCGAAGGACGCCGCTTTACTTTCCGCCATAAATATCCCCCTCTCAATCTCTCTTTAATTGTGAGTTGTAAATATCCCTGTAAATTTCACTGTTTTCAATAAGCTCCTTATGACTGCCCAATGCGGCAATTTCGCCGTTTTCAATCACTGCGATTTTATCTGCGCCCATAACGGAGGCTATTCGCTGAGCAACAATTACCTTAGTCATACTGCCGTAGTTTTTGTTTAAAGCCTTGTAAAAGCTGTCCTCCGTTTTAAGATCCAAAGCGCTTGTGCAATCGTCCAAAATAAGAATTTCCGCATTTTTAATAATTGCCCTGCTTATGGCTATTCTCTGCCGCTGCCCTCCCGAAAGGCTCATACCCTTTTCCGCAACGGCTCTGTTGTAACCCTCGGGGTTTTCTTCTATAAAGCTCTTTGCCTGGGCCGTTTCCGAAGCCTTGTCAAGCTCTTCAAGGCTTGCGCCGGGTTTGCCCCACAAAATATTTTCTTTAATGCTCCTGTTAAAAAGCTCGCTTTTTTGCAGACCTACGGCAATTTTATCTCTCAACGCTTTAAGGGTATAGTCCTTAACATTAACTCCGTCAACAAGCACCTCGCCACGGGAAACATCATAAAAACGGGGGATAAGGCTCACAAGGGTTGTTTTGCCGCTGCCCGTTGCCCCCAAAATGCCAACGCTTTCCCCTTTTTTAATTGCAAGATTAATGTTTTTAAGAACATAGCTTCCGCCTGCATATTTAAAGCTGACATTTTTAAATTCTATGCTGTTTACACTTTCGGCTTTGCCGTTAAAAAATCCGTCCTTAATTTTAGGCTCGGTTTCAAGCAGCTCATTAATTCTTTTTGCGGAAACAACACCTCTTGATACATTTTGAAAAATCATACTCATTCTCATAACCGCATTAAGCACCTGACTTATGTAAGTAACCGCAGCCATAACTGCTCCGGGGGTAAGCTCCCCTGCCTTAACCTCAATGCCGCCAATATAAATTACCGCCAAAACGGCGCAGTTAAGTAAAATGTTCATTACAGGCGTCATATAAGCAAATATTGTTAAAATTTTAAGCTGACTGTCTATAAGCTCATCATTTGCGCTGCCAAATCTGCCCTTTTCATAGTCCTCCTTAACATAAGCCTTAACCACTCTTGCGCCGGTAATATTTTCCTGCATAACTCCGTTAAGCTTATCTAACTTAGACTGTAAAATGCCAAACAGAGGACTTGCCTTTGCCATAAAAAATATAACGCAGCCAAGTATAAAGGGCAAGCTAATGGCAATAACCGCGCCAAAGCTTAAATTTAAACCAATCATACAAACAATACCGCCCGCAATTAACAGACCGGTACGCACAAAGCCTCTTATTACCTGTGCAACAAGGTTTTGCACCTGTGTTATATCATTGGTAATTCTGGTAATAACAGAGCCGGGAGAAAACCTATCAGTTTGCTCAAAGCTATATTCCATAACTCTTTTAAAAGCGTCCTTTCTTAAATCGTTGCTAAAGCTTTGACTGCAAATATTTGCAAACACCCCCGAAAGTATGCCGCAAATTCCGCCTATAACAACAAAGCCTATCATTTTAATGCCCGTGCTTATAATAAGCTCAATGCTTCCTCCGCCGTTAAGTCCCAAAACACCGTCGTCAACAATTATTTTCATAAGGCGCGGCTGAATTAAATCCATACTGACCTCGCCAAACATAAAAAGAGGCGCCAATATGCAAAATATCCAATACTTTTTTAAGTATTTAAGCATTGTTTTTCCTCCGATTTAATAATAAGTCCATTTGGCAGCTATATAAATATTAAGATTATATAATTGACTCTTCATTTAAAATTTGTTATAACATTAATGTACTTGCAGGGTGGTGGTACACCCGGCAAGCCGGCCGCACTATATTATGTATTATCACCTCCAAACATATCAATTCCAAGGGCGATAATTTCTTGGGGCGATAATTTCTTGTCGGCATTTACACTATAACATATATGAAAAAATATTGTCAACATATACTTAATGTTTATTTATACGTTATCTTTAGTGTATAACTTATAGTGCGCAACTTAAAATCGGCGGCTATACCCTCGGGCATAGCCGCTTTAAAATTATTTCATATTATTGTTAATGTCAAAAATGCAAAGCTTATCTCTGTCAATTTGCTTTTCCATAACCTCGCACAAAGCCTCAACCGTATCCATTGCGGTAATTATTGTTATGGAGCTTTCAACAGCGGTTCTTCTTATTTTAAATCCGTCGGAGCCGGGGTTATTTGCCTTTCTGGGAATATCTATAATAAGGTCAATAACACCGCTTCTTATAACGTCCAAAACATTAGGCACGCCCTCGCTTATCTTTTTAACGGTCTGCACCTTAATTCCGTTTTTCTTCAGGCTCTCGGCAGTTCCCGTTGTAGCTATAAACCTGCACCCCATTGCCGCAAATCTTTTTGCAATTGCCGCAAAATTATCCTGTTCCTTTGTGGTAATGGTTGCCAAAATTGTGCTGCCCGGCTCAGGCACTGTCATACCTGCCGCAATAAAACCCTTGTAAAGAGCGTTATGCAAATTATATCCAACTCCCAGCACCTCTCCCGTAGACCTCATTTCAGGCCCTAAGGAAACCTCAACCTTTGGCAGCTTTTCTGTTGAGAAAACAGGCACCTTTACCGCAACAACCCTGCTTTCGGGAGCAATTGCCGTGCCATAGCCCATGCTTTTAAGCTTTTCTCCAAGCATAACCCTTGTGGCAATATCAATAACAGGTACTCCCGTAACCTTTGTAATGTAAGGCACGGTTCTTGAGGAGCGGGGGTTTACCTCAATTATGTTAAGCTTGCCCTCAAACTCAATAAACTGTATGTTAATCATACCGATAACGTCCAAAGCAACGGAAATCCTCTGAGTTTCGTCCATAATCGCCTTTTTAATTTCATCGGAAATATGCTGAGGCGGATAAATGGAAATACTGTCGCCGGAGTGTACCCCCGCCCTTTCCAAATGCTCCATAATTCCCGGAATGTAAACGTCCGTACCGTCGCATATAGCGTCCACCTCAATTTCTCTTCCGCCCAAATAGCGGTCAATAAGAACGGGGTTTTTGCTGTCCTTATAAAACGCCTCTTCAAGATATTGCGTAAGCTCTTTTTTGTTATGAGTAATTTCCATACCCTGACCGCCCAATACATAAGACGGTCTTACAAGCACGGGAAAGCCAAGCTCCTCCGCCGTGGCAATACCCTCTTCAAGAGTCCATACGCCTTTGCCCTTAGGCCGTCTTATATTAAGCTTTTCAAGAATAGCGTCAAACTTCTCTCTGTCCTCCGCCGCATCAATATCCTTTGCCTTTGTACCTAAAATAGGTATGTTCATTTCATCAAAGAATTTAGCCAGCTTAATTGCCGTTTGACCGCCAAACTGTAAAATAACCCCTGCAGGATGCTCTCTTTCAACAACATTAAGCACGTCCTCTTCAGTTAAAGGCTCAAAATACAGCTTATCAGCAGTGTCAAAGTCCGTAGATACGGTTTCGGGATTGTTGTTTACAATAATTGTTTCTATTCCTGCCTTTTTAAGCGCCTTAATGCAGTGTACGGAGCAATAGTCAAACTCAATACCCTGACCTATTCTTATGGGGCCTGAGCCAATAACCATTATTTTCTTTTTGTCTGTTACCTTAACCTCATCGTCATTGTCGTAAGTGGAATAATAGTAAGGTGTTACCGCCTCAAACTCACCTGCGCAGGTATCTACCATTTTAAATACAGGCATTATGTTCCATTTTTTACGCAGTGCATAAATATCAGGCGGCTCGCAGTCCAGCATTTTTGCAATAGCCTTGTCGGAAAAGCCTGTCTTTTTGTACTCCATAAGGGTTGCTTCGTCTAACTGTTCAAGAGATAGCGCTTTAATATCTTCTTCCATTTCCACAATCCTTTTAATTTTGGAAACAAAGAATAAATCCATTTTAGTAATGTCGCAAATTTTTTCTGCCTTGTAGCCGCGTCTGAGCATTTCAGCCAAATCAAAAAGTCTTTCGTCATCGGGAGAAACAACGCTTTGTTTAAGCTCTTCAAGGCTCTTTTTCTTTGAAGATGCCCTTTCCAAGCCGTACTGCCCAATCTCCAGCGACCTTACGCCCTTTAAAAGAGCCGCCTCAAAAGAAGAGCCAATGGACATAATTTCACCTGTTGCCATCATCTTTGTACCTAGAGTTCTCTTTGCCCCGAAAAACTTGTCGAAGGGCCATCTGGGGAATTTAAGCACGCAGTAGTCGATTGTAGGCTCAAAGCAGGCTGTTGTTTTGCCCGTTACCGCATTGGGAATTTCGTCCAAGTTATATCCCAAGGCAATTTTAGCGCCAACCTTCGCAATGGGGTAGCCTGTTGCCTTGGAGGCAAGCGCGGAAGAACGGCTTACTCTTGGGTTAATTTCAATTACGGCATACTTATAGCTGTTTGGGTCAAGCGCAAACTGTACATTACAGCCGCCCTTTATCTCAATGGAATTGATTATACTAATTGCCGCAGTTCTCAGCATTTGATATTCCTTGTCGGAAAGAGTAAGCGCAG
>CAYMAA010000031.1:0-16419 GCA_964388305.1 uncultured Lachnospiraceae bacterium
ACAGCTCTTACAACCGCTGTGCTTTTTGCTCTTGCTCTTATTTTCCAGCCTATTTTCGGAGCTATTCCTTCTTTTGCAACAGCTCCGGCGCTTATAATTGTAGGCTTCTATATGGTATCTAATATTGTTAAAATTAATTTCAGCGATTATTATGAGGCTATTCCTGCATTTATCTGCATTATTGCAATGCCTTTCCTTTCAAGTATATCCGAGGGTATCGCAATGGGATTTATATCCTACACAATATTATTCCTGGTTAATCCAAACAAGAACGGTAAAAAGCTCAGCGTTCTTATGTATGTACTTTCAATAGTATTTATAATTAAGTACTTTGCGCTTTCGCCTTCATTTATGGCTTTGTTTGGTCTTTAATATATAAATAATCAGTTAACAATAATTAAGAGGCTGCTTCGGCTGCCTCTTTTTTAGTATATTTATTATCTTTTATGTAAGCTTAAATTTTAAAACATCAAATTCTCCTATGGAGTATTTTGAAACATTGATTTTTGTATAGCCGTGAGGTGATGAGGTGAATATTTTTGTTAAATCCGCATCACCGTTTGATGTGTTAAACATTATTTCTCCCGTTGATGAGCCGCCTGTAACAATGCTGTCGTATATTTGCCGCAAGGAGCCTATGGAGTTGGCATAAAAGCCATAATGCACATAATAATTAAAGTAGTCTAATTCTTCGGCGGGGGTAAAGGTCAGATTTTCCCAAGAGTGGTCTATACTTAGAACAGAGGATGGTACATTAAAGTAAAAAAGTCCGTAGCCGCGCTCATTGTCTTCTATGCCGTCATCAAATGTGCAGTCTACAAAATAATAGCCGTTATTGATTTTAATATAATTCCAGCTATGGTCGGTATCACTGCCCTTGCCTGTTACTCTGCCGGATGTAAAGCCGGCAAGAGCGCACAGCAAATTAAAGGTATCGGTATATGCCTGACAGTTGCCTCTGCCAAGCGCCAGTCCTCCGTAGCAATCTGTTATATTGTCCTCATTTTCGTCTTTTGTATAGGTAATTGTTTCACACACATAATTATGAATGGACAGCTCTTTTTCATAATCGTCCATATTTTCAAGTGTTGAGATGAACTCCCGTGCTTTCGCAAGCGCGGCAGATTGTTTTTCCGTCAGCGCAAATTCAGTACCGTTATTAACGCACTTTAAAATTTCGTGGGAGTAGGTATAGGTAAATTTATAACCGATTATATTAAAATCATCATATGAAGAAATATTGTAAATAACTGTTTTTGTAATATCACTGCTGTTCATTATTACGTTTGTATCGGGTGAAAGGCTTTTAGGTGTTTTAAAAAAACAGTAGTAATAGTTTCTTTCTATGCAAAGACGAGCGTAATTGTAGCAGTCCTCAAGGGAGGAAAGCTCAATTACATCATCAAATGTCATATTATACACATCCAGGTTTTCATCTCTAAGGTTATAGCGTGTTTCAAAGCCGTATTCCTGCGTATTGGGAGTATTTTGGGACAAGCCGTTTTCAAAAGCGGACTTTTCATCGTAATTATCGGGCGCAGGCACAGTATAGCCTTTGGGGTATGGCTTATAGAAATCCGTAATATTAACCATACCTATGTTGTAAACAAATATAAAACCGAAAGCTATAAACAATATTGTAAACAATTTTAAAAGTTTCATTAAGCCTCTGCAATTTTTGCCTTAATTTGGGCAAATTCCTCATCTGATAATTTTTTTGTTTTATAGCTGAACACTTTATCTTTATTATAACGCGGAATTACATGGATATGGAAATGGAACACGGACTGACCTGCCGCTTCCTCATTATTTTGCAAAATATTAACGCCGTCGCACCCCGTGGCTTTTTTTACTTTAACAGCAATGGTTTGAGCCACTTTAATTGCGCCGGAAAGAAGCTCGGGGTCAATTTCATAAATATTTTTTGCATGGGTTTTAGGCACAACAAGACAATGCCCCGGGTTGGCAGGAGCGATGTCCAAAAAAACCTTAAAATTATCGTCCTCATATACTGTGTTGACCGGTACCTCGCCGTTAGCTATTTTACAGAAAAAGCAATCGTTCATATTAAGTCCTCCTTATTATATTTTATATTATTATTTTATGCCGCTGTTTCAAAAAATTCCTTATGCCAAAGGAGAAACATATAAATTGTCCAGATTTTACGGGAGTTATCCGCCTTGCCGTTTTTATGTGCGTCCAAATAAGCTACTATTTTATCCGTATTGAAAAATTCCTTTGCCGCATTGCTTGTAAAGGTTTGCTTTACCTTATTGTAATATTTATCATCTTTAAGCCAAATTCTTATAGGTACGGGAAAGCCTAACTTCTTTTTGGCTGCCACATCATCGGGAAGATGATCCTTAGCCGCCATACGAAAGGCATATTTTGTTGCCTGCCTGTTTACTCTGTAGTCCTTTTGAATATTGGCGGCAACCTTAAATACCTCTTTATCCAAAAACGGAACTCTTACCTCAAGGGAGTTTGCCATACTCATTTTATCCGCTTTTAACAAAATATCTCCCACAAGCCAAAGATTAAGGTCTATAAACTGCATTTTTGTAACATCATCCAAGTCCTTTACTTTATCGTAATATGGCTTTGTAATTTCAGTATAATCATACTTTCCGCTTGGGTTTTTAAGAATTTCCTCCCTTTCGGCTTTATCGAACATTTTGGCATTTCCTATAAATTTTTCCTCTACGGATTGAGATGCACGGTTTATAAAGCTTTTGCCCTTAAAGCGGAAGGGTATAAGGTTTACGGCTTTAGCCATTAAAACTCTTATGGGTTTGGGAATAACCTTTATAAGCGCCAAGTCCATAGGCTCTCTGTAAATGTTGTATCCGCCGAAAAACTCATCAGCGCCTTCACCCGAAAGTGCTACTTTAACGTGCTGTGATGCTAAATTTGCCACAAAGTAAAGAGCTATTGCGGAGGGGTCTGCCAAAGGCTCGTCCATGTGATACTGAACCTTGCTTATTACATTCCAATATTCTTCCGTTGTAATTGTTTTATTGTAATTTTCTATACCCACCTTTTCGGAAAGAGCCTTCGCATAGTCTATTTCGTTATATTTTTCATAATCAAAGCCTACCGTAAATGTTTTATCTCCGTTAAAGGTTGCCGCAACATAAGATGAGTCCACCCCGCTGGAAAGAAATGAGCCAACCTCCACATCGCTGACTTTATGCGCCGTTATAGAGTTTTGCATTATATCTTCAATTTTTTGAATGGTATCCTGCAAGCCTGCATTTTTTGGCGTAAACATAGGGTCATAATAACGGGTTATGGTTATTTCTCCGTTTTTATATTTCATATAATGCCCGGGGCGGAGCTTGTACACTCCTTTAAAAAAAGTTTCGTCCAAAACAGAGTACTGGAAGGTAAGATAGTTTTCCAACGCAACGGGGTTAACCTCCTTTTTAAAGGCGGGGTGGGGAAGAAAGCTTTTTATTTCCGAGCCGAAAAGAAGCGTATCATCAAATTTTCCGTAATAAAATGGCTTTATGCCGAAAAAATCTCTTGCGGCAAAAATACTGTCGTTTTTAATATCATATATTACAAAAGCAAACATACCTCTCAGGTCGTTTAGCATTTCTTCGCCTTTTTCTTCATACAGATGCACAAGCACCTCTGTATCGGAGTTGGTTTTAAAGGTGTGTTTATCCTCCAATGTTTTTCTTATTTCTTTATAGTTATAAATTTCTCCGTTAAATACAATGGCAAGGGTGCCGTCCTCATTATATATGGGCTGATCCCCATCGGAAAGATCTATAATGCTAAGCCTGCGAAAGCCAAGGCAAACATTTTCTCCAATATATGAACCGGCAGAGTCCGGCCCTCTATGAATTATTTTATCCATCATTGCGTTAATGATTTTTTCCTTTTGGGCAACCTTACCGGTAAATCCGCAAAATCCACACATAGTAACTTCCTCCAAAAAATTTCAAATAGTCTTACATACAGTTTATAGGAGTATAACACATTTTAAGTAATTTTTCAATGCCTTTATTAAAAAAAGAGGTGGGGTTGTGCAAAATTTTAAAAAAACAGAATATAGAACCGATATGTTTGTTATGGTTAAATAACCGCTGTGTTCTTGACTTTGTGAATATAATTTTATATAATGTTATTTGTGGAATTTTATAAAAATTTATTAGTTAAGGCGGTTGGAAATGAATAATACGGATAATTTTAATAAAAATATTGCCGAAAGTGCGGGAATAACGGATTTTTTCGGAGCAGCGCCCGTTAAAGAGCCTCAAAGACAGATGTATTTTATGGAAAAGTGCCGCGGTATTGTTTCTGAAAAAGAAAAAAGCGGCGGCAGAAAGCAGAAAGCATATATTGAAACATTCGGCTGTCAGATGAATGCTCACGATTCGGAAAAGCTCAGCGGTATGCTTAAAAAAATGGGTTACTCCGAAACGGACTCTGCCGAAAATGCGGACTTTATTATATACAACACCTGCTGCGTCAGAGAAAATGCGGAAAACAAGGTTTACGGCAATTTAGGGCTGCTTAAACATTTAAAAAAGGACGGAAAGGACTTTAAAATTGCTCTTTGCGGCTGTATGACTCAGCAGGAAACGGTTATTAAAACGCTGAAAAGCAAATACAATTTTGTGGATATTGTTTTTGGTACATACAATTTATACAGGCTGCCCGAGCTTTTATACCGAAATTTTACCGAAGGAAAAGCCGTTTATGAGGTTTTGGACAAGCACGGTGAAATTGTGGAGGATTTGCCGTCTATAAGGCATTTTAAATACAAGGCGTCCGTTAATATTATGTATGGCTGCGACAATTTTTGTTCATACTGTATAGTACCTTATGTAAGAGGAAGAGAGAGGAGCAGAAAGCCGGAGGATATTTTGAAAGAAATAAAAGAGCTTGTTGCTGACGGCGTTAAAGAGGTTTGCTTATTGGGGCAAAACGTAAACTCCTACGGAAAGGGACTTAAAGAGCAGACAAGCTTTGGCGAGCTTTTAAGAGAGGTCAACAAAATTGAGGGTTTGGAAAGAATAAGGTTTATGACAAGCCACCCGAAAGACCTTTCCGACGGACTTATTGACGCTATGGCTGAATGTGACAAGGTTTGCAGGCACATTCATTTGCCGTTTCAGGCGGGAAACAACGACATACTCAAAAAGATGAACAGGCATTACACAAAGGAGCAGTACATTGAGCTTACAAAAAGGCTTAAAGAACGTGTTAAGGGTGTTGCCATTACCACGGATATTATGGTAGGCTTTCCGGGAGAGTATGATGTGGAGGACACGCTGGACATTATAAGGCAGGTGCGTTTTTCGGGAGCATTTACTTTTATTTATTCCAAACGTGTGGGAACGCCTGCGGCTGTTATGGAAAATCAGGTAGAGCCTTGGCTTGTTAAAAAGAATTTTAACAGGGTTATTGAAACCCTTAACCCCATAATTTATGAAATTAATACTGAAAAGGTCGGAAAGGTTTACAAGGTGCTTGCTGAAGGACTTTCCGGAAATGATGATAGCCTTTTAAGCGGCAGACTTGAGGACAACACCCTTGTGCATTTTAAGGGAGAAAACGAGGACATCGGAAACATTGTAAACGTAAAAATTACGGACTGCAAAACATTTTATTTATTGGGAGAAAAGGAGAAAAACTGAAATGACTGCTATGACAGATGTTATGAATAAAGCAAGAGAGCTGGGAAATTATATTTTGGACTGTGAGCTGTACAAACAGGCGGAAAAGGCAAGGGAAGCCTTTGACGGGGATATGGAGGCAAGAGAAATTCTTTTTTCATATAACGAAAAGCACAGAAAAATGGAAGAGATTATGGAAAAAGGCGGCTCCGGCGGGGAGGAGTTTAAGCGTGCCAACGAGGAGTTTGGGGAGGCTCTTAAAAGGTTAGAGGCAAACGAGGTTATTAAAAATTTAATAAACAGCGAAAACAGGCTGAACAACTGCTTTAGTCAGGCTGTAAACATTGTTAAGGCTACCGTTTTTGGCGAGGACTCCTGTACGGGAAACTGCGGCAGCTGCGGCGGATGTCATTAAGGGGGCGGCAATATGGCAGGCTACACACCCATGATGGCTCAATATTTGAATATTAAAAAGGAACACAAGGACTGCCTTTTATTTTTCAGATTAGGGGATTTTTATGAACTGTTTTTTGAAGACGCAAAGGTTGCATCCAAGGCTTTGGGGCTTACTCTCACCTCGAAGGCCTGCGGCATGCCCGAAAAGGCGCCTATGTGCGGAATACCCTTTCACAGCTGCGACAGCTACATAGCAAAGCTTGTAAAGGCAGGCTATAAGGTGGCTATATGTGAGCAGGTTGAAGACCCGAGGCTTGCAAAAAAAATTGTTAAAAGAGAGGTAATAAGAATAATAACCTCGGGTACGGTAACAGACGACAAAATGCTTGACTCGGGCAAAAACAACTACATAATGAGCATTTATTTAGGAGTAAAGGGTACGGGACTTGCCTTTTGCGATATAAGCACAGGTGAGTTTTTGGCAACGGAGGCTCCTGCCGCCGCATATTCCAAAATAATTGACGAAACGGCAAAATTTTCTCCATCGGAAATAATTATAAACATAAAAAACGATATTACGGATAAAATATATAATGTTTTCGGAATAAAAGCGGAGGTTTTTCATGAATGGGCATTTGAAAGAGGAACGGCTGATATTTGCCTATGCAATCACTTCGGTGTTTTAAATCTGTCCGGCTTTGGTATTGAAAGCGGCAGCGCCGCCGTTTGTGCCGCAGGAGGACTTTTAGAGTATGTTTCCGAAACACAAAAGAACGATCTTTCCAACATCAGAAGCCTTAAAAAGTATAATGAAAGCAGCTATATGATTTTGGATATATCCTCCAGACGTAATTTGGAGCTTACGGAAACATTAAGAGAAAAGAACAAAAAAGGCTCTCTTTTATGGGTGATGGATAAAACCAGAACATCGGGAGGGGCAAGGCTTTTAAGAAAATGGATAGAGCAGCCGCTTATAAATGTTGACGAAATTAAAAAAAGACAGGATGCCGTTGAGGCATTTAAGGACAATGTTATTGACAGGGAAGAACTGAGGGAATATTTAGGCGCAGTGCAGGACATTGAAAGAATTATGGGCAAGGTTGCCTATTTAACGGCAAACGCAAAGGATTTAAACGCTTTAAGAGCGTCCTTTGAAAACCTGCCGTATATCAAATCTCTTTTGGGCGCTTTTAATTGCGGTTACATAAACGTGCTTGAAAAGGAGTTTGACTCTCTTGGAGATATTTATGACTTAATAGACAGAGCTATTAACCCCGAAGCTCCCTTTTCCTTAAGAGAGGGAGGACTTATTAAAAAAGGCTTTAACGAGGAAATAGACAAGCTTAACGAGGCAAAAACCAACGGCACAAAATGGATTGAAAAAATAGAAGCGGAAGAAAAACAGGCTACAGGCATTAAAAATTTAAGAATAAGATATAACAGGGTTTTCGGATACTATATTGAAGTTACAAACTCCTACAAAAGCCTTGTTCCCGACAGATATATAAGAAAGCAGACATTAGCCAATGCGGAAAGGTACATAACCCCCGAGCTTAAAGAGGTTGAAGACCAAATACTGGGAGCTGACGAAAAGGTTACAGGCTTGGAGTATGATGTTTTTTGCGAGGTAAGAAACCGTGTTGACGAACAAATGAACCGCATTATGAAAACCGCCGAGGTTTTGGCGGCTATTGATGTTTTAAGCGCTCTTGGGGAGATTGCGGAAAAGAACAACTATTGCAGACCTGTTGTTAATGAGGGAGATATTATTAAAATTGAGGGAGGAAGGCACCCTGTTGTTGAGCTGTTAAGCAGAGAGCCTTTTATTCCCAACGATACATATTTGGATGATGGCGACAACAGGCTGATTATTGTAACAGGGCCTAATATGGCAGGAAAGTCCACATTTATGCGGCAGACGGCTTTACTTGTTTTAATGGCGCAAACAGGCAGCTTTATTCCTGCCGTAAGCGCGGAAATAGGGGTTTGCGACCGTATATTTACAAGAGTCGGGGCATCTGACGATTTGGCAACGGGGCAAAGCACATTTATGATAGAAATGGCGGAGGTTGCCAACATACTTAACAATGCAACAAAAAAATCTCTTCTTATTTTGGACGAAATAGGACGGGGTACATCTACATACGACGGTCTTTCCATTGCAAGAGCCGTTTTGGAGTATATTGCGGACAAAAAAATTTTGGGGGCGAGAACTCTTTTTGCAACACATTATCACGAGCTGACGGAGCTTGAGGGAAAGGTTGAAGGAGTTAAAAACTACTGTGTTGCCGTGGAAGAACAGGGCGACGACATTATATTTTTAAGGAAAATTGTAAAAGGCGGAACGGACAAAAGCTACGGCATACACGTTGCTAAGCTGGCAGGAGTGCCATTTTGCGTAATTGAAAGAGCCAACGAAATTTTAGCGGAGCTTATCGGCAGGTTTGCCATTACCGCAAATGATGACAGTGACGATAAGTTTTATCCCTCGGAGGAGATTTCTCCCATGTATCTTAAATTTTGTGAGGACAAAACAAGCATTTTGGAGGAAATTAAGCTGATGGATTTGGACAATATAACGCCTATGGAAGCGCTTGGCAGACTTATGGACATAAAAAAGAGATTGAAGGGCGATAAAGATGAGTAAAATACATTTACTGGACAATGGTTTAATAAACAAAATTGCCGCGGGAGAGGTTATTGAAAGACCTGCTTCCGTTGTTAAGGAGCTTGTGGAAAACTCCATAGACGCAGGGGCAAGCGTAATTATGGTTTCAATAAGGGACGGCGGCACAAGCCTTATTACCGTGGCGGATAACGGCTGCGGTATTGAAGAGGAAGAGGTTAAAAACGCCTTTATTCGTCATGCGACAAGCAAAATAGAAAAATTCGACGATTTGGAGGACGTTGCCACAATGGGTTTTAGGGGAGAGGCTCTTGCGAGCATTGCGGCTGTAAGCCAAATGGAAATGATAACAAAAACCGCTGATTCCGTTAAGGGAACAAGCCTTAAAATTAACGGCGGACGTATTGAAGAGGTAAAAAGCGCAGGCGCGGCAAACGGCACTGTTATTCATGTAAAAAATTTATTTTACAACACCCCTGCAAGAAAAAAGTTTTTAAAAAGAAACAGCACCGAGGGGTCTTATATTGCGGATACAATTAATAAAATTGCTTTGGGGCACCCCAATGTTGCTTTTAAGCTTATTAACAACGGTGTTATTATTATGCAGACAAACGGCAGAGGCGACATTAAAACAACCGCTTACAGCATTTTGGGCAGAGATGTTATAAGGTCTGCCGTGGAAATTAATGCTGAAAAAGACGGCTGGCAGATTGACGGATTTATTGTTAAGCCGGAGGTGAGCCGTGGAAACCGCAGCTATGAGCATTTTTACATAAACGGCAGATATATTAAAAGCGATGTTTTAACAAAAGCCGCAGAAGAGGGCTATAAGGGTTATTTAATGAACGGACGTTTTCCCGTATTTTTACTTAACATAAAGCCTGCGGCGGGAGCTGTTGACGTTAACGTACACCCTGCAAAGTTAGAGGTAAGGTTTGACAACGAGGGTTTTATATGCTCATTTTTGGCTGAAACCGTTGCAAAGGCGCTTAAAGGCGAAACACTTATTCCCGAAATTAAGGAAGAAGAGAGCTTTTCCAAAAAAAGCGGCATAGAGCCTTTAAGGGGTGAAGAAATTAATATTGATCTGGACGCAATGCTTAGCAAAATTGAAAGGCAGGAAAGGGAAAGCTCGGCAAGGGGCGGTTTAGCCGATAAAAAGCCGGCTAAGGAAGAAAGCGACCCTGTTTTTGATATTGGCCCCGTGGAGCCTTTAAAGCTTACGTTCAGAGAGGACAAATATGCTAAAACGGCGGATATTACACCGCTTAAGGATATTTTAAACGAAATAAGACACAAGGAAAAAGCCGATGGAATTGCTTCCAAGGAAAATCAGTCTGTTGCCGGAAATATGGCAAATGAAGAAAATAAAGCCGACATTAAGGATAATATTAATTCCGGTGTTCAAAATACTATGGAGGAGCTTACTCTTGCGGCTGAAAGAAAAGAGGAATTGGAGGCGGAGCAGGCTGAGCTTAAAAAGGAAATGAAACCCCAAAAGGCAAACATTTTGCCGCCCAAACAGAAAAAAAGGGCGTTTTTCAGCAATTACAAAATTATAGGGCAGGTATTTTTAACATATTGGCTTATTGAGCAGGGCAACGAGCTTTATATTGTGGATCAGCACGCAGCTCACGAAAAAGTGCTTTACGAAAAATTTGTTGAAAGCATAAGAAAAAGAGATGTGGCTTCTCAGCTTTTATTAGAGCCTGTTTCCGTAAACGTAACCCTGAGAGAGAAAAGAACAATAGAAGAAAATATGGAGCTGTTTAAGTCTATTGGCTTTGATGTGGAGCAATTTGGACTTAACACATACATTATAAGGGCAGTGCCTTTTATATTTGACGGAACTGCCAACCCTGTATTTTTTACGGAAATTGTTGACGCTTTGAGTGACGGGCGGATAAGGGACGGCTTTGAGCTGAAGCAGGATAAAATCGCCACAATGAGCTGCAAGGCGGCTGTTAAGGGCAACAATGTTTTAAACTATCAGGAGGCAAAGGCTCTTATTGAGGAGCTTTTAAAGCTGGATAACCCATTTAACTGTCCTCACGGCAGACCGACTATTATAAAAATGTCCAAATACGAAATTGAAAAGAAGTTTAAAAGAATTATATAAGGGAGGCATTATATGTATGGCATAGATGTATGGAGTTATGTTATAAAAGCAATTGCCATTGTTATTGTAATTACATTGCACGGGTTTTTAACGGCATTTTTCTCCAAAATTCAGGGGGACGATATACCCGAAAGAGAGGGGATGCTAAGCATTAATCCCGCAAAGCATTTTGAACCCATAGGTTTTTTGTTTATGCTTTTTTTCGGCTATGGCTGGGGGCAGCCTGTCAGAACAGGCAGAACAGGCTATAAAAATCCAAAGGCAGGCAGCATTATAACCGCCGTTTGCCCTATTGTTATAGACGTTGTGCTGGGTATTGCCCTGCTTTTCGGCGGAAAAGCCGTTGCCCTGCCATTGAGTGGGTTTGCATACACAAACGAGGTTATTGTGTTTTTAAGTGTTTTGGGTATAATGTTTATAAAATTCGGTTTATTTAATATAGTGCCTGTATATCCTCTTAACGGACACAAGCTTTTACTGGCTGTGTTAAGTCCCAACGGCTGTATTAAATATAATCAAATGGAAAAGATATTACAGCTTATATTATGCTTTTTAATTTTTTTCGGTTTGTTTGACCAAATTTTTTCTGTAATAATTAATGCTGTTATTTCTATTGCGGCAATATAACTATTTTTTTAACAGGTTGTGACTTTTATGGACGGAATGATATTTAAGCTGAATGATTTTGAAGGCCCTATGGATCTTCTTTTAAGGCTTATAGAAACACATAAAATTGATATATACAACATTCCCATAGCGGAGCTTACGGACTCCTACTTAGAGTATTTGGAGCTTTTAAAGCAGGAGGATATGGAGGGTCTGAGCGAGTTTATTGTTATGGCGGCAACCCTTATTGAAATAAAGTCCCGTATACTTCTGCCTGTACAGGAGGACGAGGAAGAGGGCGACCCGAGGGAGGAGCTTGTGCGGAGAATAATTGAGTACAAGCAGTTTAAAGAGGCGGCGGAAGAGCTGAATGACAGGCAGCGGCAAAGGCTGTACCCCGTATTTAAGGAAGCGGACGCTGAAATTAAAAGGGAAATACTGAAGGACAATGAAAACAGGGAGATTAGCGACATTTTAAACGGCGCCGACGGGGATATGCTGTTTAATGCCTTTAAGGAGGTTATGCGCCGCAGAGAGGTGCGTGTGGACAGGGTGCGCAGCGGCTTTGATCATGTTGTAAAGGATCTTTTTACCGTTGAGGACAAGGTAAAGCACATTAAAAATGTAATTGCACTTAAAAAAAGGATTGAATTTGAAGAGCTTTTTGACGCCGACTGCACCAGGAGTGAAATTATTACTACATTTTTGGCTCTTTTGGAGCTTATTAAGGGAAAGCTTGTAAATGCCGTACAGGAAAAGATTTTCGGCAAAATTTATATTGAAGAAAAAGAAACCGAAAATTTGGAAGAGAATGCTGCAGCCGAGGACAATAATGCCGGGGAAGAAACAGCGGCTGAGGTTGATGTTTTTCCGGAAGAGGCTGTTGTTGAGGACGATAGCTTTGACGAAGAAGCTGCAACAGAGGACGGCATTGACGAGGAAGAGGTTTCTCCCGAGCATAATATTATAGAAGAAGATGCTGCGGCTGAGGTTGATGTTATTGACGAAGAGGCTATTGTTGAGGACAGCCTCGTACATATTGAGGAAAAGGCTGAAAAGGTTGGTAAAAAGGAGATTTACAATGCTTGCTGCGGCATAAGCATGGGTCTTAGAGGTATTGACACGGTAAGCTGTTATTTCAAAGGCAGTTTTGAGGAGGAGGAGAAAATTGAATTTAAACGAAAAGGAAGCTGCGGCAGAAGCTATATTATTTGCGGCAGGAGAGGCAGTGGAAACAGAGTCTATCGCACAAGCCATCGGGGAGGATGCGGCAACCGCAAGGGCGCTTATAGAGAGCCTTGCCATAAAATACAGCGCTGAAAAAAGGGGCATAAGCATTATTAAGCTGAACGATAGCTGGCAGATGTGTACCAACAGGCGGTTTTATGACTATATAGATAAGCTTTTCAGACAGCCTAAAAGAAAAAATCTTTCTCCCGTAATTTTGGAAACCCTTGCCATAATTGCTTACAAGCAGCCTGTTACCAAGGGTGAGATTGAAGAGATAAGAGGTGTAAACAGTGACAGGGCGGTAAACAAACTGGTGGAGTATGACCTTGTTTGCGAAAGAGGAAGAAAGAAAACACCCGGCAGACCAATTCTTTTTGGCACAACGGAGGAGTTTTTGAGAGTATTCGGTTACACCTCCACGGAGGAGCTGCCACGGCTTAAATCACCCGAGGGAAATATTTTGGAAGAGGCTGCCTCGGAGATAGAAAGACGCTTGAATAAGGGGAGCAAAAAATGATAATAATATAGCAATAATACAAAAGAGGGAGATATATGAAAAAATCCGTTTTTATGTTTATTGCTGTAATTTTAATGAGTTTTAATGTATATGCAGATGATTTGCCGAAGCTTAAAAGCAAGGCTTGGGTAATTATGGATATGGACAGCGGCAGAGTTTTGGCTGAAAACAACGGCAGTGAGCCTATGGCAATGGCAAGCACCACCAAAATTATGACGGCGATTTATGCCATTGAGCATGGAAATCTTGCCGACGAGGTTGTAGTAAGTAAAAATGCGGCAGCTGCACCCAAGGTTAAGATGAATTTAACACCGGGGGAGAAAATAAGCCTTGAAAATCTGCTTTATGCCCTTATGCTGGAGTCTGCAAACGATTCTGCCGTTGCAATTGCAGAGCATATTGACGGAAGTGTGGAAGAATTTTGCAAAAATATGACTTTAGAGGCTGAAAAAATCGGCGCGAAGGACACCGTTTTTGAAACTCCCAACGGACTGGACAAGGGAAAACACCACTCTACGGCGGAGGATATGGCAGTTATTGCGGCTTATGCCCTGAAAAACGATACATTCAGAAGTATTATTGCCACACCCCGAATTACATTTTCTTCCGGTAAAAAAAGCTACAGCCTTGTAAATAAGAACAGGCTTTTAACGGAATATAACGGGGCGATTGGCGTTAAAACAGGCTACACGGGCAAGGCGGGGCATTGCTTTGTGGGAGCGGCGCAAAAAGACGGCATAACACTTATAACGGTTGTGTTGGCAAGCGGCTGGGGGCAGGCAGGCAAGGCTGCAAAATGGAGTGACACAAAGGCGCTTTTAAACTATGGCTTTGAAAATTTTGAAAACAAAACCGTTGCGGAAAAAGGCGAGGAGCTTGGAGAATTTGAAATTGAAAAAGGGTATGAAAAATTTGGAAAAGCCGTTTTAAAGGAAGGACTTACACTGCCGCTTTGCAAAAACGACAGGGTTGAAAAAAGAGTTTTGCTTATGCCCCAAAAAGCTCCTGTTAAGGCAGGGGATAAGGTAGGCACGGCAGAAATTTATATAAACGGAAACAGATATTGCAGCATAGACGCAGTGGCATTAAATGATGTTTCGGAGCATACATTTAACAGTATGTTTTTTAAGATATTTAACGAATGGGCAAGTTTGGGCGGCTAAGCCGAGGCTTTGAAAATAATACGGGGGAAATATGGAAAGACTGCAAAAATATATTGCTTCCTGCGGAGTATGCTCCAGAAGGAAAGCCGAGGAATTTATTAAACTGGGAAGGATTAGCGTAAACGGCAAAATTGTTACCGAAATGGGTCTTAAAGTAGGCGAAGGCGACATTGTACGGTTTAACGGAAGTATTATTCTGCCCGAAAACGAACATATTTATATAATGCTTAACAAACCCGAGGGCTGTGTTACAACCGTTACCGATGACAGAGGAAGAAAAACGGTTATGGACTGCATTAAGGGAGTGGAGGAAAGGATATTTCCCATAGGCCGGCTGGACTACAATACATCGGGACTGCTGCTTTTAACAAATGACGGGGAAACCGCAAACAGGCTTATGCACCCAAAGCACAGAATTGACAAGGTATATGAGGCAAGAGTACAGCGTATACCTAACGAAAGCGAGATTTTTTTATTTGAAAACGGCATTTTTTTAGACGGCAGAAAAACCTCCCAAGCCAAGCTTGAGGTTTTAAGTGAGCAGCCGCCAACTGTAAGAGTTACCATACATGAGGGAAGAAACAGGCAGGTTAGGCGTATGTTGGAGGAGATAGACAACAAGGCTGTCAGTCTTAAAAGAACAAAAATCGGTGAAATTGAGTTGGGAGATTTAAAAAAAGGAAAATTCAGGCAATTAACTTTAAAAGAAACGGAATATTTAAAAAATTTGTGATTTGTATTTGATATTTTTACCCCGTATATATACATTTTAAAAGGGCAAAGTATAAACGAGAAGCTTTTTAGGAGAACATTGATTATTTTTTTTCGGTGTTTCCTTGCTTTAAACTTACAATATTTTTATTTTGGGAGGTAAGTTTATGTGCTTTGGTCTTTTAAAGAAAAGGATAAAGTATATTTCCGCCCTTATGGTTACGGGCGGAATTTTTTTTAATAATACGGTTATTACCGAAACGGCTGATATGCCCGAAAGGCTTGTTGTTTGCGGAGAAATTGCGGGAATAAAAATTGATATGGACGGAGTTATGGTTTTGGGCGAGGGCGGCTTTAAAACACGGTTTGGAACAGCGGAGCCTGCATACAGGCTTTTGCGTGAGGGAGATGTTATTGAAAAGGTAAACGGAAAAAAGGCTGCGCTGAAAGAGGACATAGAGAAGGCTGTTATAAACTGCAAAGGTAAAAAAATTAATTTTGAAGTAAACAGAGGCGGAAAAAAATTCAGCTGTAATATTTTGCCTGCTGCTGCCGAGGACGGCAGGTACAGGCTTGGAATTTGGGTAAGAGATTCTACACAAGGCTTAGGCACCGTTACCTACTATAACAATGAAACAGGCGAGTTTGGAGCTTTAGGTCACGGTATAACCGATGTGGATACGGGCAGACTTATGAAAGCGGCAGGCGGAAAGGTGTGTGAAGCCAAGGTTACAGCTACGGTTAAAGGAAAAAAGGGAATGGCAGGGGAGCTGATTGGTGAGATTAGGTTTGACAGGCAGCTTGGAGTTGTGGAAGAAAACAATGAAGCCGGGGTTTACGGCAAAGCGGAAAAGGGGAGCTTTAAGGGTAAAGAAACGGAGATCGGAAAAAAAGAGGACGTAAAAACAGGCAAGGCGGAAATACTTACGGATATTGACGGACAGGGAGTTAAGAGCTACAGTATTCAAATAGAAAAAATAAACAGATTTACTGCGGACAGCTCAAAAAGTATGACAATTAAAATAACCGATGAAAGGCTTATGGAAAAAACAGGCGGAATTATACAGGGAATGAGCGGCAGTCCTATTATTCAGGACGGCAGAATTATAGGCGCCGTTACTCACGTTTTTATAAACAAGCCAAATTGCGGATATGGTATATTTATTGAAAATATGCTGAAAAAGCAGGGTGTATGATATTTTTTGAAACGGGAGTTCTATTGATAATTATAAGAATAATTTTAAGGGCGGTTAGGCGGCTTTTTCCTTAACTGCCCTTAATGACACCATATCACTGTTAATGATATTGTGAAAAATATTTGCATGCAAAGAAATACATTTTTCACTTCATTTTTATTAAATTTTTTAAAAAAGGTGTTGACAATATAATTTTTTTATGATATTATAATTTAGCTGTCGCAA
>CAYMAA010000032.1:0-16315 GCA_964388305.1 uncultured Lachnospiraceae bacterium
ATTTCAAAAATATCTTCGTCCGCACCTAAAGCATAAGCAAGTCGGTTTGCTCCAAAAATACCCAAAGCAATACACAAACAGGACACTGCCGTCCCAAGTACAACAGTTAAAGTAAAAATACCGTTTGCTTTTTTAACATTTCCTCTGCTCATATTTATTGTATAATTTGTTCCGCCGCCCATACCCAGCATAAGACCAAAACCGCTTATAAGGCTGAATGAGGGTATGGCAACATTAAGTGCCGCAAGACCATTTGCGCCAACGCCCCTTGCAACAAAAAACGTATCTGCCAAAATATAAACGGATATGCCTATAAGCCCTGCTATATTTGGCAACACATATTTTAAAAATTCCTTAAAATAACTGTCTTTCATACAATCACCAAATAAAAAGGGCACAGATTAGTTATCTATGCCCGAATATTTATTAATTACTCTGCAACATAAGGTAAAAGTGCAACGTGTCTTGCTCTTTTAACAGCTACAGTAAGCACTCTCTGATGCTTTGCGCAGTTTCCTGTAATTCTTCTTGGAAGAATTTTACCTCTTTCGGAAACGAACTTTCTGAGTTTAGCTGTATCCTTATAATCAATATGATTGCAATTTTCTGCGCAGAATGCACATACACGCTTTTTTCTTCTGCCGCGTCTTTGCTTATTAATCATAGCGCTTATCCTCCTTATTAGAAATAGATATTAAAACGGAAGCTCATCAGGGTCTACACTATCCTCTACCTGATAAAACTCATCGTCATTATTGCTGTTATAGGTATTAACCTTTGGCTGTTGGCTTGCAGGCGTTGGAGCGGGAGCAAACGTATTGTTATCTCTATAGCTGTTATTAGCGGCTTTTCTTTCCACAAACTCAGCTTCTTCAACAACAACCTCGGCAGATGTTCTTCTCTGACCTGCGCTGTCCTCCCAATTTCTAATCTGCAATCTGCCCGTTATGCCTATTTGCATACCCTTAACAAAATACTTTTGAATAAACTCTCCTGTTTTGCCGAATGCCACGCAATTTATAAAGTCTGCATCCTGTTCGCCCTCACGCTTAAAGCGCCTGTTTACGGCAATGGAAAACCTTGCTATTGCTAACGGCTCGGCTGATTGAGAATATCTTGTTTCCGGGTCACGAGTAAAGCGGCCTATAAGTAAAACTTTATTCATAATTAACCCTCACCTCGATTATTCTTCTACCCTTGTAATAAGGTACCTGAGAACATTATCCATAATTCTCATACGCTTTTCTACCTGTACAGGAGTATTTGCATCACCCGTAAAGGTAACAAAATTATAAATACCCTCTCTAAGCTTCTGAATTTCGTAAGCAAGTCTTTTCTTGCCCCAATCATCAACCTTTTCAACTGTTCCGCCAAATCTTTCAATTAAGGCTTTAACAGCTTCCTGAGCATTTGCGTATGCTTCTTCTTCTAATGTTGGATTATAAACTACTGCAAGTTCATATTTATTCATCCTTCTTACACCTCCTTTTGGACTTTAGGCCCTTTCACTGTGAAAGAGCAAGGCAGGCACAACAAAAATTGCGCCCCGGCATTAATAGCCACGCAATAAATATTAACATACTTTTTTACCAAATGCAAGAATTTTTTTAACTTTTTCAAAAATATTTTAAACACCAAATTGCCGCTCACCGTTTTGGCGCGGTATTCGCCGTACAAAAACGGCGGCCCGCAGGGGTGAGGGCAGGGTTCAGTAATCGGTTATAACGCAGCAAAAGAACAATTCCTTTGGTCTGAGTTACTTTATCTTGATTTTGGCAAAATTTTAGTTCTTATGCTTTCAAGCCTGTTAAGAGCCTCGTTTAAGGTGTCCTCCTTTTTTGCAAAATGAAATCTTATTAAATTATTTACATCTTCCTTAAAAAAGCTTGACCCCGGCACTGCTCCCACGCCTACATTTTTTGCAAGTACTTCACAAAATTCCAAATCCGACTCATAGCCAAATTCCGAAATATCCAGCAGAACATAATAAGCTCCCTGTGGCACGGTATGCTTTAATCCAATATCGTCAAGTCCCTTTAAAAACAGCTCTCTTTTGCGGCTGTATTTATCAATAAGTCCGGCATAATAATCATCTCCGAAATTAAGGCCCGTAACAGCCGCTTCCTGCAAGGGCGCGGCTGCGCCAACAGTCAAAAAGTCATGCACCTTTTTGGCAACCTCTGTTATATTTTCAGGAGCGATTATATACCCCAATCTCCAACCTGTAATTGAATATGTTTTAGAAAGAGAGGAACAGGAAACAGTCCTTTTCCACATATTAGGCAAAGCGGCAAAATAAGTATGCTTATAAGGTTTATAAACAATATGCTCGTAAACCTCGTCCGTAATAACATAAGCATCATATTTTTCCGCAAGATCTGCTATAAAATTAAGCTCCTTTAATGTAAAAACCTTTCCGCACGGGTTTGAAGGATTACACAAAATAAGCGCCTTGGGACTTTGCTTAAAAGCCTGCTCCAGCTCGTCCTCCTTAAAGTTAAACTCCGGCGGATACAGCGGAACATATATCGGTTTTGCTCCGCAAAGAATTGTATCCGCCCCATAATTTTCATAAAAAGGCGAAAAGACAATTACCTTGTCCCCCGGGTCGGCAACGCTCATCATAGCCGCCATCATTGCCTCCGTGCTTCCGCAGGTAACAACAATTTCCTTATTGGGATCAATTTTTCTTCCCATAAAACGGCTTTGCTTTTTTGCAAGAGCCTCCCTGAAATTCTGCGCTCCCCATGTAATGGAATATTGATGGCAGTCCTCATTTGCCGTTTGGCTGAGCCTTTCCAAAATTTCCTTGGGCGGATCAAAATCCGGAAAACCCTGCGACAGGTTTATTGCGCCATATTCATTGGAAATTCTTGTCATTCTTCTAATTACAGAATCCGTAAATCCTTTTGTTCTTTCAGATAGTGCTTTCATATTCTCCCCCGATAATATAAGATTTGCCGTCATTTAAAATATGCTGAGGATCAAGAGCGTTTTTAATTCTGTTCATAACAGAAAGATTAGCGCCGCTTGTTTCCCTTAAAAAATATCTGCGTTTGCTTAAGCCTATGCCATGCTCTCCGGAGGTGACTCCCCCAAGCTCATAAGCCTTATGATACGCCTTATCCATATTTTCATGCAGCTCTTTATTCCATGTTTTTTCATCTCTTTTACCTCTTACAACGCACAGATGAACATTTCCGTCGCCTGCGTGACCGAAGCTGACCATTTTCATACCGCTTGAAGCTTCAAGCTCATTTATATACTTGATAAATTCCGCTGTTTTGTCAATAGGAACAACAATATCCACAGGCTCCTGCTCGGACTCCGCCTCTACCGCCTTTACGAGGACGCTTCTCACCTTCCATATATCCTCAGACTGCTTTTTGTCGTTAAGAGGTATATAATCCAAAGCTCCGTTTTCAAGAGCCAATGTTTTTATTCTCTCCGCATTTTCCAAAACCTCGTTACCGTTTCCGTCAAATGTCAGCAAAATGTAAGAGCCTGCTTGAGGACAGGGGTAATGTATCCCCAAAAAGTCCTCACCGGACTTAACAACCTTTCGCTCCATAAACTCCACCGCCGTAGGACTTGCCCCCGCCTTCAGAATTTTAAGAACACTGCTTATTCCGCTTTTCAGGTCTGCATAAGGCGCTAAAACGCTCAAGCTGTATTTTGGCTTGGGTATTATTTTTAAAATACATTTTGTTATAACCGCCAATGTTCCCTCAGAGCCTACAAACAGATTTTTAAGGGAAAGTCCGCTGGCATCCTTTACGTTTTTTCCGCCAACATTTATAACAGCGCCGTCGGAAAGCACAGCCTCAAGACCTCTTACATAATCTCTTGTAACTCCGTATTTAACAGCCCTCATACCTCCTGCGTTTGTGCTAATGTTTCCGCCTATGGATGATGACTTTTCACCCGGGTCGGGAGGGTAAAACAAGCCTCTTTCCTCTACATAGCTTTGAAGATCCTTTAAGAGTATGCCCGGTTCCACCGTAACCGTCATTGTGTTCTCATCCAGTTCAAGAATGTTGTTCATAAGGGATAGATCCAAAACAATTCCGCCAAAAACAGGCACTGTTGACCCAACAAGATTTGTTCCCGCACCTCTTGGAGTAACGCTTATTTTATTTTTATGGGCAAAGCTTAAAACACCGCTGACCTCTTCCGTTGTTTTTGCAAAAACAACAGCCGATGCGCTTCCTTTAAGCCTGCCGAGAGTGTCGCTTAAATATTCATCGGGAATATTGTCAAAAATTATTCTGTCCTCATTTACTATACCTTTTAAATCCTTTATATTCATAAATACCTCCAAAGGTCAATAAGCTGTTTAAGGAAACCCCAATAAATCGGGGCTTCCTTAATGGTACATATAAAATAATCAGCATATTCTATTTAATCAAATCCTGATCCCAGCCTACCTTTATAAAGTATCCGCCAAAGGTGTTATTGAAAACATCTTCCGTTTTTTCGGACTGGAATGCCTTTACAACCTTTTTGTAAACCTCTTTCTTTTCCGCATCTTCCAAATCAGCCGTTCTTGCAGCGATTAAGCACCAATAATTTTCTTCGTCCAAAACGCTGTCATTATATATGGCGTCGTTTGTATCAATGCCAAAATCCAAAGCGTAGTTGCCGTTTACAACAGCGGCGTCCACATCGTCAAGAACAGACGGAATTGTGTTTGCCTTTAACTCCTTAATTTCTATGTTTACATTATACTTTTCAATGTCGTCAAGTGTAGGACTGAAGCCGGCATCATCTTTAAGCTGAATAAGTCCTGCGGCCTCCAAAACCTTTAAGGCTCTGCCGCCGTTTGTAACGTCATCCGGAATTGCCACAACATCTCCGTCTTTCAACTCGGAAACACTTGAAACCTTGTGAGAATAAATGTTAAGAGCAATTATAAATGTGTAGCCTATAGGCTGAATTTCATAGCCGTACTGCTCAATTTCCGTATCAAGATAAATTTTGTGCTGAAAAGCGTTTAAGTCAATTTCGCCGCTGTTTAAAGCATTGTTGGGTGTAACATAGTCGGAAAACTGCACAATCTCCAAATCTATGCCCTCTTCCTTCAGCTCGTCCTTTGCAGGCTGCCACAAATCCTCATATACACCGCCCACAACGCCTAACTTTACAACGGTTTCATTTTGTTCACCTGTGCTTTTTGAAGAAGAGCATCCGCTTAAAGCTCCTGCGGTTAAAACCAATGCCAACGCTGTTCCGATAAATTTGTTAATTCTCAATTTCATATTTATTACCTCCGGTTTAAATAATAATGGGCAGCTCTAAAAATTAGGGTAAAGCTAAACGCAGATAGAATTTTCGAGAGCAATGAAAACGACCGCAGGCATAGCAGAAAAGCTATGTCAAGGGAGTTTGAAGCAGCTATCGGAAATTATAGCAAGTTTGGTAAAATCATAATTTTTAGAGGTGACCTAATGTTAATGTTTGCTGTGCTTAACGGCAAAGCCGCCCGCAAGCTGAATAATACTTACAAAAATGAATACAACTATTACCGTAACCCAAGTTACGTCCGTCATATTTCTGTCGTGACCGTACCTTATGGCAAAATCGCCAAGGCCTCCAGAGCCGACAGCGCCTGCCATTGCCGTAAGCCCCACAAGGCTGATTGCCGTTATGGTAGTACCTCTTGCAATAGCTCCTACACTTTCCCTTAAATATACTCTGAATATAATTTCTACAGGTGATGACCCCATGGAAATTGCAGCCTCTATAAGACCGCCGTCCACCTCCGCCAGAGCGCTTTCAATTTGCCGTGAAAAAAACGGCACCGTGCCAAAAATTAAGGGTATTATTGCTCCCTCAACATTAATGGCGCTTCCCATAACCGCTCTGGAAACAGGTATAAGCCATGTTAAAAGAATTATAAATGGTATGGAACGGAAAAAATTTATGACCTTGTCCAAAACAGAAAAAACCAATTTGTTTTCACAAACTCCGCCACGTTTTGTTATTGTTAAAACAATGCCTAAAAATAAACCCGCAAAAAAAGCAATTATGCCTGACCACCCCACCATTATTAATGTATCGCCTATTGCTTTTATAAAATCCGGCAGCTTATCCATTACATTGGGCATAATTTTGTACAACACCTCAGCCATATTTTATCACCTCCACACCAACATTTTTATTTCTTAAATAATCTAACGCTTTGTGAATTTGTCCTTTTTCTCCGCTTATAATGGCAACAGTTCCCCCAATGGGAAAGCCCTGCACAATTTCCACATCTGCGAAAATTATGTTGAGTGTAATTCCGAAAAGACTGCTTACTTCGGATATAAGCGGTTCTGAAGTGTTTTTATCCTTATAGGAAAGCCTTGCTATCATCTCACCATTTTTAAGCACCGTTACGGAGGAGTTTTCCGCAATAAGCTCTTCAACCTTATGTAAATTTGACGTTGTTTTAATAAAATCCTTGGTAAGCCTGTTTTTGGGGGAAGTGAATATTGAAAAAACATCTCCCTCCTCAACAACCTCGCCATTATCCATAACGGCGGCTCTTCCGCAAATTTCCTTAACAACAGCCATTTCGTGAGTAATTATAACAATGGTTATTCCCAGCTTTTCATTAAGGCTTTTAAGCAGCTTTAAAATGGATTTTGTTGTTTGAGGGTCTAAAGCGGAGGTTGCCTCATCGCAAAGCAGAATTTCCGGATCGTTTGCCAAGGCTCTTGCAATGGCAACACGCTGTTTTTGCCCTCCCGAAAGCTGAGATGGATAAGCGTTTTCCTTTTCTGAAATACCTACAAGCTCAAGCAGCTCTCTTACACGTTTATTTATTTTCTCCCTGCTCATACCGCTGCCTTTTAAGGGGTATGCCACATTTCCGAAAATAGTGCGGGAGGGCATTAGATTAAAGTGCTGAAATATCATTCCTATCTTCTTTCTTGCCACTCTCAGCTCCTTTTGGTTTAAAGAGGTAAACTCCCTGCCGACAGCCTCAACGGTTCCGCTGTCCGGTCTTTCCAGCAGATTTATGCACCTTACCAATGTGGACTTGCCTGCTCCCGAAAAGCCTATAATACCAAATATTTCGCCGTCATTTATTGTTAAGCTTACATTTTTAACCGCTTCTACCCTTTTTTCTCCGTCTTTATAGGTTTTGCTTATATTTTTAAGTACTATCAAGGCTTCATCTCCTCTCCCGCTTGCAACATAGGCTAATTATATACCCGTATATAGATTTTGTCTAATATCATATTGAAATAGCAGGTAATAGGAAAAACCTATAACTGAGCCTTGTGTGAGCAAAAATGTACCTGCATTTTACGGGAATAAACGGGAAAATGCAGGTATTTATAGGGACTATTAGGTTATTTTCAGATACTCTTTGATTTCTTCAATATATTTTTTTCCGATACTGCTTAGTATTGTATTTTTTTTAGTAATGTAGCCTATCTCCATAACACTGCTTTCGTCAACGGAATCCGAGTCGAAGGGAACGGCGGCATAGTCATCTCCGTTAAGCTCCTCGCATATAATTCCCGAACACAGTGTGTAGCCGTTAAGACCAACCATAAGGTTAAGCATTGTGGCTCTGTCGTTTGCTTTAATTGTCCGCACATATTCTTTTGTGCTGAGTATTTCCTCCGCAAAGTAAAAAGAGCCTGTTTCACCCTGTTCAAATGAAAGGCAGGGGTAATCCTTAAGTTCGTCAAAGGTTATGGATTTGTTTTTTGCAAGGGGGTGTCCTTTCCACAGGTATACATACGCTCTGCAATCTATTAGATGCGTAAACTCCAAATTATTGTTTCTTAAAAGCTTTAAAACCGCCGCTCTGTTAAAGCTGCTTAAATAAAGTATGCCGATTTCGCTTTTTAATACTGCCACATCGGAAATAACCTCTTTTGTTTTTGTTTCTCTTATGGCAAACTCATAGTCCGCCGTGTCAAACTCCTTTACCATTTCCACAAAAGCCTTAACCGCAAAGGAATAATGCTGAGTGGAAACCCCGAACCTCTTTTTAATATTTGCCGATTTACCAAACTTTTCAAGCAGAACCTCATACTGATTGTAAACCTGCCTTGCATAAAGCAAAAACTCTGCGCCGTCACCTGTTAAGGTAACTCCTCTGCCGCTTCTGTTAAATATGGTTGTACCTATTTCCTTTTCCAGCTCTTTCATTGCCCCCGTTAAAGACGGCTGCGCAATGTAAAGTATTTCCGCCGCCTTGTTTAAAGAGCCTGCCTCGGCAATAGTAATCGCATAATGCAGTTGTTGTAATGTCATTCCAATTCCCCCATAAGGCTGATAAACACTGACTAAAACGCAGCTAAAAATAATTTTGTTAAAAATTCCGTCCGCTCCGTGCTTACGCTTGAATTTTTTGCCGGCCTTCGTCTGAATTTATTTTTTACTTTGATTTATTCAGTATTTTTCTTAAATCTTTTCAAGTTTATATAGTAAAAACGCATACTTCTGTCATTTCCTATAATTCCGACTTATTTTATAGGCATTATTTTAACATTAATTCATTATTATGTCAATTAAAAGTATTATTTTTGATTATAGCAATTTTCTATCGTTTAATATAGGAAAGCCCGCCGTTTTGCGCCGCCTGCCTTAAACGCAGTTAACGGCAAAGCCGAACAGGCAAAATAAAAAACGGTACCGGCCTTATGCTTTAAGCATAAAACCAATACCGCAAACAGTTTATTATTTGTTTTTGCCCGCAAGATATTCCTTAATATCTTTAAGCACAGCATCGGAGTCGAGGCCGTGAACGGCACAGGCGTCCTCAAGGCTTTCCCCTATAGAGGACGGACAGCCGACGCAGTGCATACCGGACTGCATTAAAATATAAGCAATCCCCATATCATACTCAAGCATTTGACCCATAGTTGTATTTTTGGTAATTTCCATAATTAATCGTCCTTTCGTACAAAAATTCAAAGCATAAATTACTTCGGATAAGTTTAATTATACACATATTTTTTAAAAATACAACCCAAATACGGCAAAAAATTATTACAGACGGCTTATATGTTATTTCATAAGCTCAATATCCCACAATGCCGGCTGATTGCCGATCTCCTTAGACTTATCCCGATTAAATTTATCTTTTGCGGCGGCATCCCGAATTTTACCGCTTCGCAGAACAAGGCTTTTCTGTGAAAGGCGTTTGGTCATATCCTTAAAAAGCGCATCTTTCAAGCCGTGCTTTTCCATAATATGCCTAAACCTGCGTAAAGTGGAGGAATCCGGCGCTTGGCAGGTGACAAAATCCGTTTTTATAAAGCTGCGCATGGCATAGCTGTCGTAAACGGCATCCTCTGTTTCTTCATCCGTCAGCTCAAACCAGTTTTCTATAAGCCACATTCTCAGCATCATTTCAAGCTCCTTTGGCGGCCTGCCTCTTTTTCCGTCATAGTAAAACGGCTTAATACGGCTTATCCATTCCTCCCACGGTATAAGCTCCTCCATAATATCAAAAAATTCCTCACGTTTTGTTTTCTTTCTTCTGTTGCCGTATTCAATATCGCTAAAGGTTTGCTGCCGCACATTTTCACCGTCCTTTACAATTTTTACGGCACTGCCTGTTTTAGCAGCGCCGTAATAAAAAGCGTAACAGTATTTCTTTAAAAAACTGCAGATTTACCGATGCTTACTTAATAGTTTTCCGCACAAATTTCAAAATAGCTTTGGGCATGATTGCAGGTTGGACAAACCTTGGGCGCTTTTGTGCCGACAACAATATGTCCGCAGTTTCTGCACTCCCAGATTTTAACCTCGCTCTTTTCAAAAACCTTAGCTGTTTCCACATTTTTAAGCAATGCTCTGTAACGCTCCTCATGGTGCTTTTCCACAGCCGCTACAAGGCGGAATTTTTCAGCAAGCTCTTTAAAGCCCTCTTCCTCGGCGGTTTTCGCAAAGCCCTCATACATATCCGTCCATTCATAATTTTCTCCGTCTGCCGCCGCTTCAAGATTTTCCGCTGTGTTTCCCAAGCCGTTAAGCTCTTTAAACCACATTTTTGCGTGTTCCTTTTCGTTATCGGCGGTTTTCAAAAAAATAGAAGCTATTTGTTCATAACCCTCTTTTTTTGCTGTTGAGGCGAAGTAGGTATATTTGTTTCTCGCTTCGCTTTCACCCGAGAAAGCCGCCTTTAAGTTTTTTTCCGTCTGTGTTCCCGCATATTTGTTTGACATTTTTAAAGCCTCCTTATAAAAATAGATTTTTTGCCTAAAATACAGGCTTTTGATATTAAGCTGTTTATAGCTGTTTTAAACATTTTGCTGCTATTACAATTATAGCATATTTACTTTAGCTTGTCCATAAAAAAACACCTGTTTTTCATTACATCCGCCATATTTTTTGATATTTGTTTAAGGCAGTCCTCAAAGCCGCCTTTTACAAGGGTACAGCAGCACCCAAGCATAAGATTTACACTCAAATTAAAGTCCTCAACCAAAAAGCCGTTTTCGTCCTTTTCTCCCAGTCTTTCTCGCAGTGTACGCACATCATCTCTGTAGGCAAAAAGCATTTTACCTTTGGCAAAGCCGTAGCCGATTTCAAAGGCAGTGCCGCTGTCAGGCTCTTCTCCTCTAAAATTGTTTAAATTGGCGCATATAATATCCGCTCTGTTTATAAGCTCCAGATTACCCTTAAAAATATCACGGGCATTGTCGCATTCATTATCCAAGGGGTAAAGACCCTCAAAGCCGTATTTTGCGCAAAGTCCTTTTAGCTCTTTGCCTGTTTCAGCCGCTTTTTCGCAAAATACATCAAAGCCTGCAATATATATTTTTAATTGAGCTTTTTCGTCACTCATAGCTTAACCTCCCCAATTTGCGTCAATCAGCATTGCTCCCCCGTAAATACCTGCATCGTTGCCCAATTCCGCAAGCTTAAAGGGAGTATTTTTTACAGCCTTAAAAGCATATTTTTTGTAATATTTTTGTACTGTATCTATAAGTATTGCTCCTGCCCTGCTTACGCCGCCGCCAAAAAGAAAAAGCTGAGGATCTGCCATGGCGGAAATCATTGCCAAGGCTCTGCCCATATAATCTCCAAACTGCTCGACAATCTGTATTGCCGCCGCATCTCCTGCCTTTGCGCAGTCAAAAACTATTTTTGCCGTAAGAGGTTTTTGATTATTCATTAATGACGGCGGATTTTGGCTTTTTAAAAGCTTTCCCGCAAGCCTGACAATGCCTGTTGCGGAGCAGTACTGTTCAAGGCATCCTTTATTACCGCAGGAGCAGTAATCCGTTTCATAGGGGTTTACGGGCAAATGCCCTATTTCTCCCCCTGCGCCGTGAGAGCCGTTCACTATTTTACGGTTTAAAATAATTCCCCCTCCAACGCCTGTTCCAAGGGTTATCATAACCATATCTTTATAACCCATTCCGCCGCCCTGCCATATTTCGCCAAGCGCGGCGACATTGGCGTCATTTCCGCATTTAACCTTAAAGCCTGTAAGCTTACCAAGCTCCTTTTCAATATTTTTTTCGCCCCAGCCCAGGTTTACACAGCACATAACCATGCCGCCCTCCGTAACAGGCCCGGGTATGCCTATACCCATGCCCAAAATATCTTCACGAGGTATGCCGAATTTTATAAGCTCGCCGCTAACGGATTTTGAAATATCGTTTAAAATGTTTTTTCCTCCATCGGTTATATCGGTAAAAATTTCCCATTTATCAGCAATTCCCTCCGTAACGGAAAAAAGCCCCATTTTAATTGTTGTTCCGCCAACATCCACACCAAACACAAATTTGTCGTTCATAATGCCCTCCGAAAAATATTTTTATATACAGGCAAAAACCGCCTTGCCGAAAATACGGGCAAGACGGCATTTTTTATTTTGCTTTTTTTTCGGCTTTTTCTTTTGCCTTTTTTTCTTTTTTAATCTTCTTCATATCCTGAGCGGATTTAAGGCCTTCTATGGAAACAATGTAGAGTCCCGCAATTTCCGCGCGAACATTGCGTTTTACGGGAATTGCGTTATATACATTTTTATCCGTTATAAGCGTTATTATTTGAGGGCCTACCTTTGCCTGAACAAAGTACATTTTAACAGCCTTGCCAAGCTTTGGCATTTGCTCAGTAACAATTTTGGGCAAATTAACATTTTTGGCGTAATCGTGCTTTTTACCGATAACGTAAATGGTCGCACGTTCTTTTACTTTTTGAATTTGGGTTTGCTGTTCATCATATTTTTTAGATGACCAGCGGCTCAAAAAATATAAGCCTGCAATAGCCGCGGCTAAAACAATTACAAGAATAAGGCAAATATCCGTACCCGAAATATTAAACCCCGAAGCCTCTTTTACAGGCAAATTATTAAGTAGTGTGTGCATTGTAACTCTCCTTTATATTTTAATACTGCGGTTTTATAAAAAAATATTATATCACAAAACGACAGCCTATGCAAATACCGATGACAATATATTTACGGCGTTTTGCTTAATAATAACCTCTCCATGCTCCGCAAGATAAGCGTGGCTGACGGCAGAAGCATTGCGCTTTATACCATACTCGCACATTACCGTTTCCGCATAATTAAGCTCTTCTTCCTCGGTTAAGCCGCATTCCAGAATAAGGAAGTACTCATTTTTATATCTGTAAAGAGCGCTTTCTCCGCTATATATGTGTGAAATGCGTTTTGCGCCGTTAGCCGCCGCATCCATATCGTCAAATGAAAAGAGAAATATTCTGCTTTCGCCATCGCCCGAATTTGCTTTTTCTCTAACGCTTATAAAATCCTCCAAATTATACTTTTCTTCAGTAAGGGAAACAGGCTGAAGATTTCTGCCGGTTTTAATATTGTCTTTATTCTTTACTTTGGAAATTATTATCATAATGCCGTCCTCAACGGGCATAGCCTCTATCATAAGGGGAGTATTTTCCGCCTTAAAGTTACAGGCGGCTTTTGCCTCGTCAATAATTTCTTTAAAAAGCAGACGGGTTTTTTCCGACTCGTATGTAAGATCCGATATGGAAATATCTCTTTCTACCAAATCCTTTGCCGTAAGGGTAAATTTTATTTGAGTGTCGCTTATTTTTTCAACCTTCATTTTTTCACATCCTTTTTTAATAAGAATTTATATATATTATAAGGTTTTTTTGCTTTTATGTAAAGTGGATATTTTCAGAAAAAAGCGAATTTACGGATATATATGTAAACCCCATGTTAACAGCCGGCGCAGGCAGGCGCGGCAATCAGCCTTATATTGAGCAAAAGCTCAGCCGTTTCTCCTCCATGCGGAGGGCGAAAGAAATACCAAAAGGGGGAAAATCTCCAAGCGGCCCGCAAGCATATCAAAAATCATAACACATTTTGAAACAGCGGAAAACTGAGAAAAATTACCTGTAGGGCCTACCATATTAAGTCCCGGGCCAATGTTGTTAAATGTGGCGGAAACCGCCGTAAAGGTTGTTGTAAGGTCGAAGCCGTCTGTACTTAAAATAAGCACGGATGCGGCAAATATAACCACATATACCAAAAAGAACGTATTTACGACCCTTATAGTGCCATGCTCGATTTTTTTGCCGTTTAAGCGAAGTATTTTAACACTTCTGGGATGAATAAGCACTGAAATCTGCTTTTTTATCTGTTTAACATAAATTATATGACGTGAAACCTTCATTCCGCCGCCCGTACTGCCTGCGCAGGCGCCCGTAAACATTACAAGACAGACAACAGCTCTCGCAAACTCGGGCCATTTGTCAAAATCCGCCGTGGCGTAACCCGTACTTGTCATTATAGAGGAAACGGTAAAAAGAGAATCCCTTAAATTAGTTAAAAATATGCCTGATGTGCGGTAAAGACAAATCAATATACCCGCAACCGCCGCAATATAAATAATGAAGTACCATTTAACCTCTTCCATACCCAACGCAGAGCGGAGCTTGCCTGCCAGCAGCAGAAAGTAGAAGTTAAAGTTTACACCGAAAAGGAGCATAAAAACAGTTGTTACCATTTGTATATATGTGCTGTAGCCTGCCATACTGTCCGCCTTTATGCCAAAGCCTCCTGTGCCAGCTGCGCCGAAAACATCGCACAGCGCGTCAAAAACAGGCATTTTTCCAAGTAAAAGCAATATAAACATAATTGCGGAAAGGGAAAAATAAATAAGGTACAAATAAAGCGCCGTTTTACGCACACTGGGCACAAGCCTGCCAACCTCGGGGCCTGTGCTTTCCGCCTTCATTAAATATATGTTCTGCCCTCCTGCCATAGGCAAAATTGCCAAAACAAACACAAGTATTCCCATACCGCCGATCCAGTGGGTGAAGCTCCGCCAAAAAAGCACGGACTTAGGCAAAGCCTCCACGTTGGTAAGTATGCTTGCGCCTGTTGTTGTAAAACCCGATACTATTTCAAAAAGGGCATTTACGGGGTTTGTTATAGCTCCGCTTAAAATAAAGGGCGCCGCGCCCACAGCGCTTAAAACAAGCCAGCTTGCCGTAACGGCGACAAAGCCCTCTCTTGCGTAAAACTGACTGCTTTTGGGTTTAACAAGCCTTATAAAATTTCCCAACACAAAAAACAAAATTCCGCAGCCGAAAAACAAGGACGCCGTGCTTTCGTTATAAATTAACGCAACTATGCCCGGCAAAAGCATAAAAGCCGCCTCAACCATTATAACCCAGCCGCAAATTTTTATAATTATTTTGTAGTTCATAGCTTAGTCCTCTAAAATATCCCCTATATCATTCAAACCCAAATTTGTTGTTACCACAATTACTCTGTCCCCAATTTCAATAGTATCCCGTCCTTCGGGAATAAATGACCTGTCTCCCCGTTTTATGGCGCATATAAGCATATCCCTCTTTAAATTAAGGCTCATAATGCTTTTCCCTGCAATTCTTTTATTGTTTGCGCTTACGTTAAACTCCAGAGCTTCTACAGTATTATCCTCAAGGCGGTAAAGAGTTTCCACATTACTGCCGTAGGAGTTTTTAAGAGCGCGCACAAACTGCAAAATATGCTCCGCCACAAGGCTTTTAGGGTCTACAATAGCGCCTATTTCAAGGTTTCTTACAATATCCTCAAATGTAAGCTTTTTAACCTTTGTAATAACCTTTGCTTTGGTGCTGCGGCTTGCGTAGAGAGAAAGAATGATGTTATCCTCATCTCTTTCCGTAAGGCTTACAAAGGCGTCGGTATTGTTAATGCCCTCTTCCATTAAAAGCTGCTTGTTTGCCGCATTTCCGTTTATAATCATGGCATCGGGCAGCAGCTCGCTCAGCTCCTCGCAGCGTTCCATGCTTTTTTCTATAATTTTAACCTTCATTTTTGCCTTTAAAAGCAGGCTTGCCAAATAATAGGATATTCTTCCTCCTCCGGCAATCATAACACTGCTGATGCTTTTTGAGGTAATGCCCATTCGCTTAAAAATGCCGTATATGTTTTTGTTTGTGGTTATAAAGGAAACCTCGTCCTCCGCTCTTAAAATTACAGGGCCTCCGGGAATGGTGGATTTTCCGTCCCTGCGCACCACACATATAAGCATATTTGCATTTATCTTTGCTCTGATATCCCAAACGGGCATACCGTCCAAGGCTGTACCCTTTGGTATTTTAAATTTTATCATATTAATTCTGCCGCGGTCAAAGCTGTCCACATTTAAAGCGGAGGGGATTTGTATAAGACGTGATATTTCATAAGCCGCCTCTTTTTCGGGGTTTACATACATAGTTAGGCCCAGCTCCTCTTTAATGTGTTTAATATCCTCATAATATTGAGGACTGCGCACTCTCGCAACGGTTTGGCAGCCGCCTGCCTTGTTTGCCATAAGGCAGCTCAGCATATTGATTTCATCTCCGTCCGTAACAGCAATAAAGAGATCCGCCCGTTCTATGCCGGCCTCCAAAAGGGTGTCATAGTTGGAGGCGCTTCCGGAAACGCTCTGCACGTCCAATGTATCCCCCACATATTGTATTCGTTCAGGGCTTTTATCTATAAGTGTAATTTCGTGTCCTTCGCTGCTTAACTGCTCCGCCAAGGTGTAGCCTACATTGCCGCAGCCTGCTATAATTATGTTCATAACCTTACCTCTCCCCCAAAGTCAAACTTCCATAAATATAGTATACACCAAAATTTATGATATTTCAATGGAAAAATATAATGCGCCTGTTGTTTTTGGTGTTGAAAATATGTAAAACTTGGTATATAATATTCTGCACAGGGGGCGGATATACAGGACGGCTTGCCGGACTTTTTGTTTATAAGAAGCTGCGGCCCCGGAGAAATTGCTGATGCTTTGGCAAGCTGTTTTTCGGACAATATAACAAAAAGCAAAAATGTATTTTATTTTAAGGACAGCTTTGCGGAGAT
>CAYMAA010000033.1:0-16259 GCA_964388305.1 uncultured Lachnospiraceae bacterium
CTCTCAGTGCTGCTCTCTGTTGAGCTTTCAGTGCTGCTCTCTGTTGAGCTCTCAGTGCTGCTCTCTGTTGAGCTCTCAGTGCTATCTCCGCCCTCATCGGCAACAAAGCTGACATCAATATCTTTGTACCAAAGGTTGGATCTTGTAGGTGTATTTAATGTAATAACATCACCTGCGTTTGCGTAAACCGTTATTTCAGCAACTTCACCCTGAGATGCCGCAACAGACTCCCCAACCTGTTCGCCGTTCACCTTAAGTGCAAGCTCATCGCTGCTGCTTACTGAAACATTTACCTTAACAGTGTATGTTCCGCTTTCGCTTGCAGGGAATGATATAATATCATTGGCATTTGTTTTAACACCGTAGCTCTTTAAGCTGTCTGTCATAACAACGCCTGAGCCGTGTACTGTAATGTTGCTGTAAGGATCGGTAATATCGGAAGTACCGTATCCCATGGCTGTAAAGTAAATCTTATAATCATCATAATTTTCCATAAAATCCAATGGGAAGTTAAATACAATTCTCATAAGATCAATATCAGCCTCACCTGTTTCATCAGTAACAAGTGATGTTCCAATATAAACGCCCTTGTCGCCCTTTGCGGTAATTTCGTAGGTTTCGCCAACAATAAGCTCAATACCCGTGCTTGCATATTCATCAGGTGTTATGGTAAGTGTTTCCGTAGCGCCCTTAAATGTAATTACCACATTGGTATCGTCCTCTTCAACTCCGCTTATATTTCCTGTAAAATTGACCTTCTTTTCTTCTTCAGTGCTGCCTTCTGTTTCTTCTTCAGTGCTGCCTTCTGTTGTACTCTCTGTACTATCTCCGCCCTCATCGGCAACAAAGCTGACATCAATGTCTTTGTACCAAAGGTTGGATCTTGTAGGTGTATTTAATGTAATAACATCACCTGCGTTTGCGTAAACCGTTATTTCAGCAACTTCACCCTGAGATGCCGCAACAGACTCCCCAACCTGTTCGCCGTTCACCTTAAGTGCAAGCTCATCGCTGCTGCTTACTGAAACATTTACCTTAACAGTGTATGTTCCGCTTTCGCTTGCAGGGAATGATATAATATCATTGGCATTTGTTTTAACACCGTAGCTCTTTAAGCTGTCTGTCATAACAACGCCTGAGCCGTGTACTGTAATGTTGCTGTAAGGATCGGTAATATCGGAAGTACCGTATCCCATGGCTGTAAAGTAAATCTTATAATCATCATAATTTTCCATAAAATCCAATGGGAAGTTAAATACAATTCTCATAAGATCAATATCAGCCTCACCTGTTTCATCAGTAACAAGTGATGTTCCAATATAAACGCCCTTGTCGCCCTTTGCGGTAATTTCGTAGGTTTCGCCAACAATAAGCTCAATACCCGTGCTTGCATATTCATCAGGTGTTATGGTAAGTGTTTCCGTAGCGCCCTTAAATGTAATTACCACATTGGTATCGTCCTCTTCAACTCCGCTTATATTTCCTGTAAAATTGACCTTCTTTTCTTCGCCAAGCTCACTCTTTGTAACAGTTACATCACTTACATATAGGTTGCTGGATTCAGAAGCGGCATAATAAACAGTTTCAGGCTCTGTTGTCCACTTTTTATATACTACCGAGCCGGGAGCGCTGTTGCTTACAAGTGCATTGGTACATTCAGGATCACTGTAAAGTGTAATTGTACCTGTGCCTGTGCCTGCCGTGGTTTCAACTGTGTACATAGCCTTTTCGTCGGCAACAAATGAGAATATAGGTACTCCTACTGTAGCATAGGTACCAAATGATGTATGCGTAGTTACATTAAAGTACTTAATGCCTGCCTGATATACACTTGCATCAAAAGCCTGTCCGTCAGCGTTTGTGTAAACACCGCTTACAACACCGTCTGTAAAGGTGCTGTCTGCATTTGTAACATACATATCAGCAGTTTCCTGCTCTTTGAAGTTAAGCAAAATGTTCTTAATTTCCTTATAGCTGATAGTTGCAACGTGCAAATACTGATTTACGCTTTCCTTTGAGCCAAAGTAAACCGTTTCGGCAGTATCATCAGTCTTTTTATAAGTAAGCTCAAGAACTGTACCGTTAGGATAATCCGCCTCAACAATAGCATCCGTACAAGCCGCATCTCTGTAAAGACCAACCGTACCGCTTGCTGTTGTAAGACCGTTTACATTAACTGTATAAACCGCTGTTTTATCAGCATTAAATGAGAATATAGGCTTGCCGCCTTTAATCAGTGTTCCGTAGTTGGGTAAGCTGTTGTAATAAGCAATACCGCTTTCATATACGCTTGCTTCAATCTCTTGTCCGTCAGAATTTGTATAAACTCCGCTGTAAGCTCCGTCAACAAATGTTTCTGCCGCATTTGTTTCATAAAGAGCAAGCGCTTCGTCTGTATTAAATGTTAAAAGTACATCGTTAGGCTTTTCTTCCGGCAAATCCTCTCTTGCAAGAGTAAATTCCTTAACATACAGGTTATCAACATCAGATGCCGCAACATAAATTGTTTCTTCATCAGTTGAAGTCTTTTTATATGTAAGGCTTTCACCCACTGCCGCTGTAGCTAAAGCTGTTGTACAAGCCGCATCGGCATACATATTAATGTTGCCCGTGCCTGTAGATGCCTCCGAGGTAATTGTGAAGGTACCTGTTTTGCTTGTTGTAAAGGAGAATACAGGCTTAGCCGCATTTGCTTTAATTCCGTAACCGTAGTTTTCGCCATAATACTGAATACCGCTTTGATATACGCTTACATCAAACTTTTCTCCGTTTTCGGAGGTGTACTTTCCTGTATAAGCTCCGTCAACATAGCTTGTATCCGCATCGGTAACATAAACCTCAAGAGCGTCTGCCGTATCAAACTTGAGCATTACATTATTAATTGCTCCCGAAAGCGAGTCGAAAAGCTCCTGTCCAAGGTCTGTCCAATAGCTGTTTTCAACATAGCTGTTGTCCTTTGCCGTAAAGGTTGAGTTTTTAATTGTAAATATATAATCTCCGGAAGGCATTTCGCCGTATACGTTTTCAGGCTGAATTACATAAGGAGAAATTGAAATTCCCGCATCTTGAATCCATTTTGCAAACTTGCCTGCCTGAATAACGCCGCCCGTCTTATTGCAGTGAGTATTGTCACTCATAATAGCGCTGCCGTAGCTGCTGCTGCCGCAAGCTGCCCAGGCATCTACAAAAAGCTGCTCTGTCATGCTGTAGCCGTCAATATAATAAACAGTGTTTCCTGCTTCTATATTTTCTTCATAAAGCTCCTCGCAGGCTGTTACATAAGCGTTGTTTGTTGTGTAATAATCAGCCGTAAGAGCAAAGCTTTGAGATGCGTCATGATGAGTTCTTATAGTACCGTCGGAATTGTAGTACATTCTTGCAACAGGAGAAACAATTACGGGGATAGCGCCCTTCTCCAATGCTCTGTCAATGTATTCCTGCAAAAATCCCTTATAGGTTGCGCCGCAGTTCCAAGCATAAGTTCCGTCCGATGACTTCATATCATCTGTAGGCTTAATTGTTGGGAATCCGCTTGATCTGTCCTCGCTTGTCGGCAAATTGTCTTGTGTATAAAGAGGTACAAATCTGTCAATATAGTAATTCTCCTGGTTTGCACAGTCATTATGACCAAACTGCATAAACAGATAGTCGCCCTCTTTAATTGTTGCTATAATTGCGTCTAACTTACCCTCGTTCATAAACGAACGGCAAGCTCTTCCGCCCTGTGCATAGTTAATTACGTTTACATAATCATTGTCGAAGAAATAATTTAAGTATTCTCCCCAGGATCCCTCTTTAATAATAGCGCCGCCGTTATACATACCCAAAGCGGAATAATCCTTAACTGTGGAGTCGCCTGCAAGATAAACATTGATGCCCGAACCCGGAGCAATCGAACCCGGATTTGAAGGATCTGACCATGTACTGCTTACAGCCGCCTCTGTATCTATAACATACTTAACATCGCCTTTTGTTCCGTAAATATTTTCTGCGGAAACAACCGCCATAATGTACTTGTCCGCACATTCCATAGGAATTTGATATTGGTTTGTACATACTGCGGAGGTTGTATACAAAAGTGTTGCGCTTTCAAGAATTGTATCAAGGCTTGTTAAATCCGCATCGGTATCTACCGCATACCAGCTAATGCCCGATCCGTCGTCAGCCTGATCCAACTCATAATTTACTGTTAATGTTTCACCGGGGTTGGGAATGTTAAGGTCGCCGTTAGATGTAAAGGCAGGATCCTTAACAAATGAAGGCGCTTCAGAAACCTCCTCGGTATAATATGTAGGCGTCCAGCCTTTGGCAATAAATACGCTTTTAACAGTGTACTTGTCCGCATCAATAGCGGCGCTGTTGCTTGTACCGTACTTTCTGTCTGCTGTCTGAACTCCGTTATAGGTTGTGTTGCTTTCCACAAGTCTGACAGTTGAAGAATCCGGGTAATTGCTGCCCATTGCTGTCCAGCCGTCCGAGGTAATCATATCCTCTTCCTGAAGCTTTGTGTTTATAAACGCAACAGTAGCGTTTGCTCCCCACATTCTGCCAAATGTTCCCGGAGCAACATCTCTTTCGCTGTTGTAAGAAACATAGCAGTTTCTGAAAATATATCCGTCCTCAGCAGGGTACTGATCAGATGCGGACTGTGCCGTAAGGTAGCCGCCTGCCTGTGTTCCGTCATATCCGCAGAAGTTGATTTCACAGCCGTCAAATATAACATCGCCGTTGCCGTAAATAAAGTCTGTCTGACCCTCAATATAACAGTTCTTATAGTAAGAGTCATAAGCATAGTTGCAGGTATAAAGCGTATCCTGACTTCCTATAAAGGAGCAGTCCTTAAATTCAACTTTATCCGCATAGTTTACCAAAGCCGCAGCTCTTTCAGTTGCCGCTCTGCTGTCTGCGTTTGTATTTTCTTTTCTTACAGTTGTAATAGATTCTAATCCGTTTACCTCTACGCCGTCTGCAATTTCTTCATCAGTCATATATTTGTTGAAGGAATTTTCAAAAGTAATGCCCTCAGCCTTAAAGCCTGTAGCTTCCCTCATCGGTATAACCGCAGAACCCCAGTAGCTTACAACATTACCCTTTGCAAACCGGTCATAATCCGCATAAGGATCGTAAATACTGTTTACAGTGCTGTAATATTTGTAGCCTATTCCGTAATACCATGTAATTTTAGTATCATCTCTGTCGCCGCCGTTGCTTTCAAGAGTTACGTTTGGTGTTCTTATAACAACCTGCTCTCTGTAAACACCGGGATCAATTTTAACGGTAACGCTCTCGCCGTCAGGTCTGCTCATAAGAGTAATATCGTCAATAGCTGCCTGAACTGTTTTATACTCCTTGTCAGAGCCAACATATACAGTGTCTGCATATTCAACCGTCTTTGTGCTTTCGTCCTTCAAAAGCAAATCTCTTGTAACACTGCCGCCGTTTACAACAACGTGTGTAGATGTAGAATAATTATCCGCTGTTATTGCCGCAAGGTAGCTGCCGTTTCTTAAATTAACATTGTAGCTGCTTCCGTCAATAGCTCCGCTGTAAACATAATCGTCATCTGTGTTTGTAAATGTTATTGCGCTTGGAGTAACATCGAGCTTTACATAATCTCCTCTTACTTCCCCAAGTCCTAAAAATCCGCCGCTTACACTGTATGTAGCAACTGCTTTAAGTGCAATTTCCTTTTCAACAGCGTCGCCTGTTTCGTTATATACGCTGACAGGCTGTGCAAGCTCATAATCCTTAACGCCGTTAAGCTCAACAGTATATGTTTCGTTAGCTGCCAAAAGCGCGGAATATGTTAAAGCTGTTTTATCCACATCTGCCGTAACCGTTTCAAAGCTTGTGCTGTCCTCGGGTACAAACAAAATTTTAATATCCGATGCGTCATAGCCATCTGCCAGTCCCGTAATAGAACCGGTAACAAAATAAGATGTGCTTTCCTCAATGGTAAGGTCAGCCTTCTGCACCTCGCCCACTGCTTTTTCCGCAACACTTATAGTTCTTGTGTCGCCGGTTAATGTGTAGCTTGTTGCGACGCTGCCCGTAAGAGCGACAGAATAGTCAAAACCCGGTTTAAGGGAAATGCTGTAGCTGCCGTTTGCCATATCCACTGTTTTAACAAGATTGGTGTTTGACTTGTTTACAAATTTAAGAGTTAAATCTCCCAAACCGTAGCTGTCGTTTACAACACCCTCAACAGCTGTGTATGGCACAAATGATGCGCCGTAAATACCCATCTTAGAGCCTGCGACAGTAACATAATAGTCATAGTCTGCGTCAATTTCAATTTCAAGCGTTGCCTGACTTGACCCTTGAGTAATTGTAAATTCGCCCTCAACGTCATAATCGTCTGAGCCGCCGGGTACAAATGTGGCAACCGCCGTTGCTGTTCCTGTTTCCTTGTTTGTTTTGCTTACATAGCCTATTTTTGTAGAGGCATTTGCAAGGAGTAATGTAAGTGTACCTGAATTTTCCGGTACAAATTCCGCATAGCTCTTATCTTTTGTAACAACAATGCCGTTGCTTGCCGAGCCGTTGCAGTTATTGGATCTTATGCCTTTGCCATATGCAATAATATCCGTTGTAGGACTGTAATAAGTAAGAGGCAAGCCGTTAAATACGGCAACGCCGCTTGAAGTACCGTCGTTGGTAACAGTCCAGCCGTTAATCTCAACAGGGTCATCTGCCAAAACAGGCACAGACCATGCCGAAACCACCATTATAACAGAAAGTATTAAGGATACTATTCTGCTATAAGACTTTTTTGTTATAGCTTTCACTATAAACTCCCTCCTTAAAAATTAATTTTTTTTGGGTTTTATAAGATTTAAGTTATAAAACACTGCTTCCGAAACAAATATGTCATAAAGCAGACTTCCCGATATCCGCCCTATAAGATATTTTTCTATTTTAATGATAAACTGTGACACGGTGTAACAGTCAATAGAGTATTTAATTTTCATTAATAACTTACAATTTTTAAGCTTGGCTTTTGTGCATATTAACTAATTTTCCCGCAAAAAAAGCCGCCTCCCAAAGGGAAACGGCTAAAATATATTTATGTATAATTGTATCAATCGTAAAGACGTGAAATTGGCAGTCCTTCGTGTATTCTGTAAACCGCATCTCCAAAAATTTTCGCAGTGGAAAGCACCTTGATTTTGGGAATAAGCTTTTCTTCGGGCAGCTTAATTGTATCCAGCATAATAAGCTGGTCTATGGCGCTTTCTTCAATTCTGTTTACGGCATTTCCCGAAAGAACTCCGTGGGTACAGCAGGCATAAATGGACTCGGCGCCCCTGCTTTTAATAGCGTTTGCGGCATTGCATATAGTACCTGCCGTGTCTATCATATCGTCTACAAGAATAGCAATTTTGCCCTTAACCTCGCCGATAATGTTCATAATTTCGCTTACGTTGGGTCTGGGGCGTCTTTTATCCACAATAGCAAGAGGAATGTTCAGCTTTTCAGCAAATGCCCTTGTTCTTGCAACAGAGCCTAAATCGGGAGATACGGCAACAACATTGTCCAGGCAGTCCTCTAATTTTGATTCATAGTAATCGGTAAGAAGTGAGTTGCCTCTTAAATGGTCTACGGGAATGTTGAAAAATCCCTGAATTTGGGCGCAGTGCAAATCCATTGTAAGCACTCTGTCTGCGCCTGCTATGGTTATCATATCTGCCACAAGCTTTGCTGAAATGGGATCTCTCGGTCTTGCCTTTCTGTCCTGCCTTGCATAGCCGTAATAGGGTATAACCGCATTAATTCTTCCTGCGGACGCTCTCTTGCAGGCGTCAATCATAATAAGCAGCTCCATAAGGTTGTCATTAACAGGTGATGATGTGGAATTTACAATATAAACGTCTGAGCCTCTTACGGTTTCTCCCAGATTAATGCTAATCTCTCCGTCAGAAAACTGACCAACGGTAGCCTTGCTCACATTCAGTCCAATCTCCTTGGCAATGTTTTCCGTAAGCGCCTTGTTGGATGTTCCGCTGAAAATTTTAATATTACCTGCAGTAGTGTTCATAATCCCTTTTTCCTCCTATAATCTTGGGTAAATACGGGCTAAGCTGCCCCTTAAAGTGGTTATTCCGTCTGCCTTATTTTGTTCGCTTGTCAGACCAGCCGTCTATATTAACCTGCCTTTTTCTTGCGATGGAAAGCGCATGAGGCGGCACGTCATTATTTATTGTAGAGCCTGCAGCGGTAACGGCGCCCTCGCCTACAGTAACAGGCGCAACAAGGTTTGTGTTACAGCCAATAAACGCATTGTCCATAATTGTTGTGCGGTACTTGTGCGCCCCGTCATAGTTTGCCGTCACTGTTCCGCAGCCAAAGTTTACATTCTTGCCTACATCGGAGTCGCCTACATAAGTAAGGTGGCTAACCTTTGTGCCGTCATCTATATTGGAGTTTTTAACCTCAACAAAATCGCCTATTCTAACGTGTTCCCCAATGTGCGCACCGGGTCTTAAATATGCAAAAGGCCCCACGGTTGTGCAGTTATCCACAAATGCGTCCGTAAGCACGCTCATTTTTATTGTAACACAGTCCTTAACCAAAGAGTTTATAATTTGGCTGTTAGGGCCTATAACACAGTCAGAGCCTATTTTGGTATGCCCCGAAAGCTCCGTACCGGGCAAAATTGTTGTGTCCGCTTCAATTTCAACGTCCTGTCCTATATATGTGTTTTCGGGGTTAATTATTGTAACACCGTTTAGCATGTGCTTTTCGTTAATTCTTTTAACAAGCGCCTTTGTAACAACAGCTAAATCCGCCTTGGAGTTTACTCCCAAAAACTCGTTTTCGTCCTCGGCAACCATAACTCCCGTGCTGCCCCCTGCCGCCTTTATAGCCTCTAATGTATCCGTTAAATAATATTCTCCCTGAGCGTTGTTGCTGCTAAGCCCCGCAAGAGCCGCTTTAAGCGCCTTTGCCTCAAAAATATATACTCCGCTGTTTACCTCTTTAACGGCAAGCTCCTCCGGAGTTCCGTCCTTTTGCTCAACTATTTTAACAAACTCACCCTCGGCATTTCTTATAATTCTTCCGTAACCCGTAGGTACTTCCTTAATAAAGCTCACACCCGTGGCGCTGTTTTTGCAGCCTGAATGATACTCCAGTATCTTTTCTATGGTTTCTGACTTAATAAGAGGTGTATCTCCGCAAAGTACAAGTACATTGCCCTCATCTCCCATAAAGTCCTCAGCCTGCATTACCGCATGCCCCGTGCCAAGCTGCTCTTTCTGAACAGCATACTTAACTCTGTCCCCGATAATCTTTTTAACCATCATGCTTTTGTGTCCCACAACAACACAAATATCCTCCGCTTCCGCTTTAACGGCTGCGTCAATAACATAGTCAACCATTGTTTTGTCCAACACCTTGTGCAAAACCTTTGGTATTTTGGATTTCATCCTTGTTCCCTGACCTGCCGCCAAAATAATTACCTTTAGTTTTTTACTCATAATCCACCTCATATAAATCTATGAATAATAATCAGCTATTTCTATTTTCTCACTTTTACGCACATTTTTCAATACCTATTTTATTTTTGTACGTTTTCTATTATAATTTTTATTTTCTCGTCAAATAATTGTGTATTTTTATAGGGCAATTTTGCGATAGCAAAACTGCCCTATAAATTACTCAAAACTTTTTACGTTAATTACCGGGTTTACATGAGAAACAAGTGACGATGTATCAAATTCCTTGTCATTTTCAGCGTAAACCTCGCCCTCTTCACCATCTCGTGAAATATAAAGCTCATCAGAGTCCTTTCCCTTGTAAAATACACACTCAGAGTAGTCCAAATTAAGATACATTCTGTTGCTGTAAGCCTCATTATCCAATATAACCTCTCCGTTTTTACGGGAGTATACCGCAAATATTGCGGAATATAAGGCTTCGCTGCCGGGATTTTCTATATTATAATAAATATACTTTCCCCCGTCGCTAATGGCAACAATATTTCTGTTTTGACCAATAGTGTTTTCTTTGCCGTTAAAATAACAGCAGTCGTATGTTGCCGCATCATAGTCATAGTTCTTGGCATAAGCAATAGTATCGCCGCTTGGAGAAATTTGAATTGTGCTGAGAGAGCCTACAAAGGCTGTATTGCAAATTTCCTTCGTTTTGCCGTTTTTGCCGTTATAAACATATAACGTACCCTCATAAAGCTTTTCGGAAGAGTTAGGTATAATATAAGCCGCAACCATACCGTTGTTGCTTAACGAGCAGGAGAGTACCCCCTTTGCAAGCTCCTTAGCCTCTCCCTTCGCAAAATAGCTTAAAACGCCATTGTTTACAATAATAAACCTGCTTTCGTCAAGGCTTGCCATATAGTCTGTTCCTTCAACCGAAACGCTTTCACCCGTTTCGTCAGTAAATATAAAGCTGTTGTCATCTTCCGTCACCGTATAGCGCGGCTCTTGGGTTTTTTTGCCTTTCATAAAGCAAACAGCGCATATAACGGCAATTACCGCAACTACTATAACTATAACCGTTCCTGTTAAAATTTTATTTTTTTTCATTTCTGCCTCCGGGATTTATGTATTACTGTAAAAAATAATCCCCGTATATAATTTAACAAAATTCCTGCCTGTTGTCAATACCTTACAATCCAAGGCTAATTAACAGCGCCTTATCCACCTTTGCCATAAGCTCCCCGTCAAAATGCCCTATTTTCTCCTTCAGCCGCTTTTTGTCAATGGTTCTTATCTGCTCCAAAAGCACTACCGAGTCCTTAATCAAAAAGTACCTTTTGGAGTCCGCCTCAATATGAGTAGGCATTTTTGCCTTGTTTATTTGAGATGTTATTGCCGCAATTATAACAGTGGGAGAATATCTGTTTCCAATATCGTTTTGTATAATTAGCACAGGTCTTATACCTCCCTGCTCCGAGCCTACAACAGGACTTAAATCGGCATAAAATATGTCGCCCCTTTTTACAGTCAACCAAATCACCCCTGAAAACTATTTGTTTTAATTAAGGAAACGCTGATTAAACAGCGGTTCCTTAACATTATCTCCATCGGGTGCATATTTTATACCGCCATAATGCAATATTACATTACATAGCTTACGGTTTTTATCTCCTTTCCCCCCATAGTGTAAACTCTGGGCACTCTCTTGCTTATTCCGCATAAAATTTCATAGCTTATTGTGTCTGCAATTTGCGCAAGCTCATCGCAGTCTGTTTTTTTGCTGCCGCTTCTTCCTATAATAATAACCTCATCGCCTTGCTTTATGCCCTTTATTCCGCTAACATCTATCATAAACTGATCCATACAAACTCTGCCGATAACAGGTGCATACTCCCCGTTTACAATTACTCTCGCCTTGTTGGAAAAGCTCCGTCTGTAGCCGTCCGCATAACCCACAGGCACAGTTGCCACCGTCATATCCTCAGGCGCCGTAAATGTTCTGCCGTAGCTTACGGACGTTCCCTTCTTTATGCTTTTAACGTGGCTTATATGGCTCTTTACGCTCATAAATGGCTTTATATCCACGTTTCTGCCAACCTCCCGTGAGGGATAATAGCCATACAGTATAATGCCTGCCCTTACCATATCAAATTTAAGCTCCGGCATCATATCCAATATAGCGGCAGAGTTGGCGCAGTGCTTTATAAGCTTCAGTCCCCTGCTCTCAAGAGAGTCACACATATACTTAAACCTTGCCGCCTGAGCTTTTGTAAAGCCTTTGTCCTCTTCGTCCGCCGTGGCAAAATGGGTAAATATTCCCCTTGTGTCAACATAAGGCATTTTGCTTATTTTAACAATTTCCTCAATGCTTTTTTCATTGGGTAAAAAGCCTATTCTTCCCATACCCGTATCAATTTTAATATGTACCTTGCAGGTCTTTTTTAAGGCGGCTGCCCTTTCACCAACCTCTCTTCCCATTTCCTCGGAATATACCGTTTGTGTAATTCCGTAATTTATAACATCATCAATACCGCCGTAAGGTGTATAGCCTAAAATAAGTATAGGCGCCGTAATGCCTTTTTTTCTCAGGCTGATTCCCTCGTCAGCCTCAGCAACAGCCAAACAGTCTGCGCCGTTATTAAGGCAAACCTCTGCCACCTCAAAAGCGCCATGTCCGTAAGCGTCTGCCTTAACCACCGCCATAACCTTGCTGCCTGCCGCCGCTTTTACAATGTTTTCTATATTGTACTTTGCATTGTCCAAATTAATTTCAGCAATAACTCTTCTGTAGTTTGTCATAATTTAAGCCTTTCATTTTTTGCCTTTGTTAATACATTCGGAAATTTTAAACTCTCCGTCACTCATTTCGGGGTTATATTCAAATTCCGAAAATTCCTCCCGTACCTGCTCACTTCCCTTGTCGTTGTATATAACAAGCCTTACGGGGTTTCCGCTTTTCTTTTCCAAAAACAGCTTTTCGGAAGAATACTCACTGTTTCCGCCAAAAATAGACGTTTCAAACACAATAAACTCTTCCTCCTGCTGTTTCGCAGTTGTAACAACACTTTCCTCGCCGCCCTTTGCTTCATTTTTCAAAAATGTAAACAAAATAATCTCCCTGCGTCTGTCCTTGTCGGAAGATGCCGCTTGAAGTCTGCTGCTTATAGTAGGATTATACAACCAAATAAGCTTCCCGTCAAATAAAATTGCTGTTTTATCGCCCTCAGCATTTTCAATTTTGTATCTTCCGTTTCTGTCCGCACACTGTATTGTTTCGTAGCTGTCCTCTCTGTTTTCGTAAAAATATGTAACCTTGGCATTTGTTTTGTAGCTTTCCATTTCCGCAAGCCTTCGGTGTATTCTTTCGTAGTCGCTTATTCTCTCTTTGCCGCCGCAGCCTGTTAAAGCCAAAACCGCTATAATCAATACAATAATTCTCCTCATAACGCCCTCCTCATTCTCTTTTTGCGGCGCCTCTGAAAATTAAGCTAAAGCCAAACGCAGACAGAATTTTCGAAAGCAAGTAAAACGACCTCAGCATAGCAAAAAAGCCATGTCAGGGGAGTTAGAAGCAGCTATCGGAAATTACGGCAAGTTTGGCAAAATCATAATTTTTATAAGCGCCCTCTTTAATATATTGAAAAAAAGCCTGTATTATGATAATATTGAATTATAAAACAGTATATCATTTTTAGGAGATGGCAAAATGAAAAGCAAAATAGAACAACAAATGGATTTTCTTATAGAAACTGAAAAATTAAAGGATATTTTCAGGCAGTCCCTTATACCCTCGGGCAGGCACGAAAACGATGCGGAACATTCATGGTCACTATGTATGTATGCCATAGTACTGTCGGAATATGCCGATGAAGGCACGGATATGTTAAAATGTCTTAAAATGCTCCTTATTCACGATATTGTGGAAATTTATGCAGGAGATACATTCCTTTACGACGCAAAGGCAAATGAGGATAAAGCCGCAAGAGAGTCAAAGGCGGCGGACAAAATTTTTTCAATGCTTAATGAGCAGGGTGAAGAGCTGCGCTGTCTTTGGGAGGAATTTGATAAAAATCAGTCAAAAGAGGCGCGCTTTGCAAATATTATGGATCGTTTTCAGCCTGTAATTCTTAACTATATGGCGGAAGGCAAGCCATGGAAGGAACATGGTGTAAAAAAATCTCAGGTATTAAAAATGGGGGAAGAAAAAGTGCTGAAAGCAGCTCCTCCCATAAAGGACTACTATATTGATTTGTTAAATAAATCGGTTCAAAACGGCTATCTTCCGGAATAAAAATAAAGCGGATTTTTTACCTCGCTTCGGCAAAAAATCCGCTTTTTATATATTATTAATTTATTGCGTTATTAAACCATTATTAACCAAGCTTTGCAGAGTTTACCTTAACTGCGGGGCCCATTGTTGCTGTTAAAACAACACTTTTTAAATACTGCCCCTTGGCTGCTGCGGGTCTTGCCTTAATAACTGCGTTCATAAGAGTTGAAAAGTTTTCGAGAAGCTTCTGACTTTCAAAGGAAGCCTTTCCGATAGGAACGTGAATAATGTTGGTTTTGTCAAGACGATACTCAATTTTACCTGCCTTAACCTCTTTAACGGCATTGGCAATATCCATTGTAACAGTACCCGCCTTTGGGTTTGGCATAAGTCCCTTAGGGCCTAAAAGCCTACCAATACGTCCTAACTGACCCATCATATTTGGAGCAGCTACAATTACGTCAAATTCAAACCAGTTTTCGCTCTGAATTTTAGCAATCATATCTTCAGCGCCAACATAATCCGCACCTGCTGCTTCCGCCTCATCTGCCTGAGGCCCCTTAGCTATAACTAATACACGAACTGTTTTACCTGTACCATTTGGAAGTACTACGGCGCCTCTGACCTGCTGGTCAGCGTGCCTTGAGTCTACACCTAAACGAATATGCGCTTCAATAGTTTCATCGAATTTTGCTGAGGCTGTTTTCTGAACAAGAGCAACCGCCTCTTCAGGATCATAAAGCTTAGCCTTTTCAATAAGCTTAGCACTTTCTATATATTTTTTTCCTCGTTTCAAAATAAATTCCTCCTTATGTGGTAATATCGGGAAAGCTGCCCCTCCCACTTTAACGGGTAGTTTAGCTTTTAATAATTTAGCTTATTATTCTTTAACAACAATACCCATACTTCTTGCGGTACCCTTAATCATACTTACCGCTGCGTCTAAATTTGCTGCCGTAAGATCGGGCATTTTTGTTTCCGCAATTTTCTTAACATCTTCAAGAGATACTGTTGCAACCTTTTCTTTGTTTGGTTTTCCGGAAGCTGTTTGAATATTGGCTGCCTTCTTTAAAAGAACTGCTGCCGGAGGAGTTTTTGTAACAAATGTGAAGGACTTATCCTGATAAACAGTAATAACTACAGGAATAATAAGACCTGCGTCCTTTTTTGTTCTTTCATTAAACTCCTTGCAAAAGCCCATAATATTTACACCCTGCTGACCAAGCGCAGGTCCTACCGGTGGTGCCGGAGTTGCCTTGCCTGCGGGAATTTGTAATTTTACATAACCTTGAATTTTCTTTGCCATAATGGCACCTCCTATAAATGCGGCAATTCAAAACAAAAAACCGCACTCTTATTAAAATACTCGCTTTAAAATCATTCGATGCTGCTGACCTGATTAAACTTCAGCTCAACGGGGGTTTCTCTGCCGAATATGGATATTTTTACAATAACTGTTTCCTTGTTTACATTAAACTCTTTAACAATGCCTGTGGAATCCTTAAAAGGCCCGTCGTTAATAAGCACGGAGTCCCCTATCTTATGCTCAAAGCTTACAACTGCTTTCTTTTCAAGTCCGTTAAATCTAACCTCTGCGTCGGAAAGCGGCTGCGGTTTGGAATAATCCGTTCCCACAAAGCTTGTAACACCTCTTGTATTTCTTACAAGATACCATGTATCGTCCGTTAAAATCATTTTAACAAAAACATAACAGGGATATTTTTTTCTTAAACCGGTTTTTTTAGAGCCGTCACTTTTAATTTCCGTGTATTTTTCTTCGGGAATGTGCAGCTCACAGATAAGATCCTGAATACCTCTGTTTTTAACCGTTTTTTCAATATCTCCCATAACCTTGTTTTCATATCCGGAGTAGGTATGAATTACATACCATTTAGGTTCCTGCTGTTCGGCCATATTTTTCACCCCATTATTTCTTTACTAAATTTACAAGTGCTTCGTAGAGGTAAGTAAATACTGTATCGTACCCCCATATAATAACACCTATAATAAGTGAAAGACATATTACAGTAATTGTCTGTTTAATAAGCTCGCTTCTTGAAGGCCAAATTATTTTTTTAAATTCGCCTGCGTACTTATTATAAAACCTTTTTAAAGACTTGCCGTCCTTTTTGGCTGCGGCTGTTTTGGTGTTTTTTTCTTCCATTATGATACCCCTTTCTCGTAAAAAGGTACATCCGATAGAGAAGATTTTATCTCCTCCCTAAAAGAACAAATTACTTTGTTTCTCTGTGAGTCGTGTGCTTATTGCAAAATTTGCAATATTTCTTAGTTTCCATTCTTTCAGGATGTACTCTCTTGTCCTTCATCGTATTGTAATTACGCTGCTTACATTCAGTACATGCTAAGGTAATTCTTGTTCTCAAAACTTCCACCTCGCTTTACTCAATATTTATTTTTTAAGTTTACAAACAAAAATTGTAACACAAAAAAAGACGCTTACCCGTCCACTAAAGATATTACCACACAACCGCCAACTTGTCAAGCACTTTTCCAAATATTTTCACATTTCTAAATTGCAATATTAAATGTCC
>CAYMAA010000034.1:0-16092 GCA_964388305.1 uncultured Lachnospiraceae bacterium
CTCCGCCAAGGGGTCTTGCAATCTTCTCCCCAAGGATACGGCAGACCTTAAAGCCACGTCAAATTCGGGAAATTCCTCTGCGCCCAGCTTTGAGGCGGAATAAACCGACGCCCCCGCTTCGTTTACAATGGCATAATACAGGTCTTTTCGGCCTGTTTCTTTAATAATGTCCGCCGCAAAAGCCTCTGTTTCACGAGATGCGGTACCGTTGCCTATTGCCAAAATGTCTACATTATATTTTTCTATCTTCCTTTTAACAATTTCTCTGCTTTGTTCAATTTTTGCCTCGCTGTGAGGCTTTGTGCAGTAAATTACACCTGTGGAAAGCACCTTTCCCGTACCGTCCACAACGGCGGTTTTACACCCTGTTCTGTAGCCGGGGTCAAGAGCAAAAACAACCTTGTCCTTAATAGGCGGCTGTAATAGCAGCTGCCGCAGGTTTTCTTCAAATACCTTAATTGCTCCCTCTTCAGCCTTTTCTGTAATAATTCCCCTAACCTCTCTTTCAATAGACGGAGAGATAAGTCTTTTGTAGGCGTCAGCCGCCGCAGCCCTTATAACAGGCGTTGTAAATTCATTATCATTAGCTATAACATTTTTGGCAATATACATAGCAATATCCTCCAAGGGCGCCTCCAAGCCGACCTTTAAAAAGCCTTCCTTTTCGCCCCTGTTTACTGCCAAAACTCTATGTCCTGCCATTTTGCCGACAGGCTCTTTAAAATCGTAATACATTTCGTAAACGGACTTTTCCTCACAATTTGCTCCAACGCTTACAAGCACACCCTTTTTAAGCGTCATATCCCTTATTGCCGCCCTGTATTCCGCATTGTTGGAAATATCCTCGGCAATAATATCCTTTGCGCCCTCAATAGCGTCTGTTTCGCTTTCAACGCCCTTTTCCGTGTCAATATACTTCTTTGCCTCAGCCTCAACAGGCTCTTTTGCCGTTTGCAGCATAATGTAAACAGCCAAGCCTTCAAGTCCTTTTTCTCTCGCAACGGTGGCTCTTGTTCTCCTTTTCGGCCGGAAAGGTCTGTAAATATCGTCTATTTCCGTAACGGTTTCCGCCTCTTCAAGCGCCTTTTCAATTTCCTCCGTCAGCTTTCCCTGCTCTCCGATAAGCCGCTTAACGTCCTCCCGCTTTTCCTCCAAGGCTCTCAGCCTGCCAAGCTCCTCATATAGCTTTCTTATAAGCTGATCGTCCAAGCTGCCCGTCATTTCCTTGCGGTATCTGGCAATAAAAGGAATTGTATTCCCCTCGTCAATCAGCTTAACCGTGTTTTCTGCCTGTGTTCTTTTTAAATTCAGGTCATCACATAACCTTTTAATAATATCCATTGCACTTACTCCGTTCAATTATTTTGTATTCATTACCGTATATTCCGTAAATATTAATATCCGTTGATTTTTCGTCAATATCCAATACAGCAAAGCTGCCAATACTCCCATCTCTGGGCAAGGCTGTGCTGCCGGGGTTGCAAAGCACAACACCGCCCAAATCCTCATAATATTTGCAGTGAGTGTGTCCAAACAGCGCCATACCGCAATTATTTTCCAAAGCGCTGTAGTACAAACTGTTTACACTGTGCCTTACGCCCTCTCTGTGACCGTGGCACATATAAATGCCGTGTCCCATAATTTTTGCCGCAATAAAATCTCTCCCCCTGCCAAAGTCGCAGTTGCCCATAACACTGTAGCAGATTTTGTTGTAAAACTCCCTGTGCAGCCTTTTTGCGTCCTCAGCATAATCCCCCAAGTGTATAAACCCGTCGGCGCTGTCGCCAAAATAGTCCAAAACATTCTCCGCCTGTTCTATTTTACCGTGAGTGTCGGAAAAAACAATAAACCTCATAGCCTGTCCTTAAACCTCTCAAGCAGCATATCCTTCATTTTTCTCAAAGCCTTTCCTCTGTGGCTTATTTTGTTTTTTTCTTCGGGAGATATTTCCGCAGAGGTTTTACCGTATTGGGGCAGAAAGAAAATCGGGTCATAGCCAAATCCGTTATTTCCAGCAATTTCATAGCCTATAATACCCTCCATAGTTTCTTCGGCATATAAAAGCTCGTAGCCGTCACCTGCAGGTATAGCGGCGGTAATACAGCAAACAAACCTTGCCGTTCTGTCCTTTTCCGGAACGCCCTTAAGCTTTTCAAGAATTGCGGCATTTTTAATGCTGTAGCTTGTGTTATGCCCCATAAACCTTGCGGAGTGTACCCCGGGCGCTTTTCCCAAAAAGTCAATTTCCAAACCCGAGTCATCCGCCAAAACAATCTCCCCTGTACGCTTCATAACGTCCAAAGCCTTAATTGCGGAATTTTCCTTAAACGTACTGCCGTTTTCTTCCGCATCTGAGCTTACTCCTGCCTCCGCCATGGATATAATTTCAAAATAATCACCTAAAACAGCTTTAATTTCCTTTAACTTCCCCAAATTTGATGTTGCAAATATAATCTTCATATAAACTCCCTTATAAAAGCTCCTTTAATGCGTCAAACACAGCCTTTGCCAGCTTCTCCTGATATTCGTCCGACGCCATTTTGCCCGCCTCAAGAGGATTTGTTATAAATCCGCACTCTATAAGCGTTGCGGGGTTTTTGGCATCTCTAAGCACCTTCAAATCGTTAGATTTAACTCCGCGCTTTGTTGCGCCGGTATACTCAATTAAATTATCGTAAATGGTTTGAGCAAGCTTTGTGCTTGTAAGTCCGTTTTCGTTCTCGTTTTCATATTGATAAAATACCTCTATGCCGTTTGCGGTAATGTTTCCGCTAACGGAGTTTATGTGAACGGAAACAAAGGGCGCGTCCACCGCATTTCCAAAATCCGCCCTTTCCCCCAATGTGGGGTAAGTATCGCCTGTTCTTGTAAAATATGCCTTAATTGTGCCGTCAGCCTCAATAAGCTTTTTAATTTTAAGAACTATTTGTAAAGTCAAATCCTTTTCATAATACCCGTTGGCAACAGCGCCTGCATCGGTTCCCCCATGACCTGCATCTATAACAACCACCTTGTCATATTTCTGCCCGGGAGCCATACATTTAATGTATAAATTGGTGCTGTCCTGACTGATATCAAAGGCAGAAACAATTTTTTCGTCAAATACAAGAGTTGTTTTTCCTCCGCTGACACTAATGTTTACGGAATTAAGCCTTTCGGAGCTGTCAAAGGCAACATCTCCCGTACCGAAGGTACCGCTGAAGTCCCCCGGCAAAGTTATTGTATATTTAAGATTTTGGTAGTCGTCTGTTACATTAACGCCGTTAATGTCTATGCTTGCGCCGTTTTTGTTTAAAGTAAGAGTATCAGCCGTTACATCAATATTTTTGTAAGGAGGCTCATAAAGAGTTATTACAAACTTGGAGCTGTCCGCTTCCGTTTTATATTTTGCCGCTTCCTTTAAGCTGAATGTTATAACACAATTATTCCCCGAGGCTTTAATATCCGTGCTGCTTGTTATAAAGCCGTTTTTCTTCAGTGTCTGCTCTGCTGCGGTGAGCTTTGTGTTTTTAAATGTAACGGTTATATAATTATCCGTGTTAACCACATCGGGCTTTTCAAGGTCACGCCCCATAATGGTAAAAATATCCTCCGCCGTGTCGGAAACAAGCTTATAATCGCTTATAACAGGCTGTGTATAATATATGTACATAATTTTTTTGTCGGAAGAAAGCCTTATGTTAAAATTAAAGTCGGAAACATCCATAGCAAGCCTTGTAATATTCGTTCCGCCCTCGCTCCTTTGAGCTATACGCACATTGCTTATGCCGCCTACACTAACGCCAAACTCCACCTTGCCTATTGAAGATGAACAGTTGTAAAAATCTATGTAATATCTGTTGCTTCCCACAGTGTCTTTTTCTATTTTTCCAATTTGTCCGTTTGTATCGATTTTTAAATATGTATCGGAAACACTTACCGCCGTAAGGGAGTAGCCGCCATAGCTTTCATTGACGGGCATAATAAGGCTTGCAGGCAGCTCCTCGCTGACGCTTGCCGGCTTGTATGCGGCATAATCTTCATTAGCCTCAGTTGCCGCAGCAGCGCTCAAGGTGGTTATTTCAGCAGGCTTTTCCGCAACCGTTACATCGGGCGCTTCGCCGCTGCTGTTTATTTCTATTGTTCTTGTGGAATTGTCCCACCCGACATAATACCCCAGTGTTTCGGAAACAAACCTTACCGGTATCATTGTTTTGGAGTTGATCAGCTTAGCGGGGATTGTCATTTTCACCTTGCTGTTATTGTAATATGCCGTTGTGGAATTTATTTTTAACACAAGCAGATCACTGCCCTTTGCTACATAAACCTCTTCCCTGTCACTGTTCCACGAAACCGATGCGCCGGTTTTTTCAAAAACCTCTCTTGCGGGCACAAGAGTGTAGCCGTTTAAAATTATAGGCGGCATGGTAAGACTGCCAAGTCTGCTGCCGTCCACATTCAAAAAAACCTCCTCAGCATTATACCTGTGGCTTGCGCCGTCATATTTTAATGTCAGGTCAATATATTTGTTTGCGGAAAGCGCATAGGTATATGTGCACATTATAAAAAATAAAGCCAATAAAACTGTTATAAACTTTTTCATTAAAACTGTCCTCCATTTATAATATACACAATTATACCAAATTTTTATCGCCTTTTGTGAAATTTTCGCAATTTTTAATAAATTTGTAACATTTCTGCAACAATAGACAAAATATGCAAAAAAACAGCCGCCTACCCAACAGGTTTAGACAGCCGTTTTTACTGAATTATTCCAAACTTATTCAAATTTATTTAAGAAAAGCAACTCCTATTAAATCAAGTATCGCCTGCACAATAAGCGATGCGCCTATAAACGTCCAAATAATTATCGTACTTCCAAATGGATTGAATATAATAATAAGTGCGCATATAATTGTAAGCGCCGCCGCTAAGGCTGTCCAAATCCATTTTTTAATTCCATACTCCGCATAAGAAACAGCCGTCTGCGCCTTTCCTATACCTACAATTAAAATAATTATGCCGTAAATGAATGTAAGCGCGGAAAATGCTCCCATAAGCCAGCCTGTGTTTATAACGCAAATAATTCCTATAATAACCTGAATTATTCCCCACTTCATTTTTCTCTCCGCAAAAGACGTTTTAGGTTCTGTTGTAAAGTATAAAACAATATTCTTAAAGCCGTAAAGCAATATGCCAAGACCTATACAGACGGCAATGCCTGCCGCTAAAGCCTGAGGGTCAGTTAAAAGCAAAATACCAACTATAATTTCACATATCGCTATAATAATTCTTATCCTTGTACCGTTATTGTAAAACATATTTCCTCCTGTTTTTTAAACCAAGCCATAACTCTAAAGCTTATCCAGGCACCTGCCGATTTCAACAATTCCCCTTTCCATATCCTCGTCCTTAACCTCTCCAAAGCTCAGCCTGAACCCCCTATAGCTGCCATTCTCAAGGCAATATTCGTCTTGCGATGAAATAATAACTCCTCTTTCCGAAAGCATTGCCTTTAAATCCTTTGCGCAGCCTTTTTTAAGCCCAAGCCAAAACGAAAGACCTCCCTTTGGCGGAATATAATCAATAAATCCGCCCAAATATTTGTCAATAAGTACTTTCATACGCACATATTTTTTTCCGTAAATACTGCGCATTTTTTCAATATGCTTATTGTATGCCCCGCTTTTTAAATATTCGTCAAAGGCATATTGTATAAACGGCGGACTTCCCAAATCCGCAGAATATTTTATTGAAACAGCCTTCTGAGAAACAGCCTTTGGCATTACCATATAACCAAGCCTTAACCCGGGCATAAGTATTTTTGAAAAGCTCTTAACGTATATAACCTTGTTTTTGTAGTCAAGTCCCTTTAGGCTTATTGCTTTTTCACCTTCAAAGCAAAAATCGCTTAAACTGTCCTCTTCAATAATGTAAAAATCATATTTTCCGCTAAGCTCAATAAGCCGCAGCTTCTTCTTTGTACTGTAGCTGTAACAGGTTGGGGTTTGAAAGCTGCTCATTAAATATATAACCTTTGGTTTGTACAGCTTAAGGAGCTTTTCAAACTGCTCCATATTTATGCCGTCCTCTTCAAGCTCCGCTTCAACAACATTTGCTCCTCTTGCCAAAAACGAGCCAACTGCGCCAATGTAAGTGGGTTTTTCCACAAAAACACAGTCCCCGTATTCCACCAAGGCTCTTGCGATAATGTCTATCCCCTGCTGTGCGCCGGATATTATGTGGATTTTTTCAGCCTGCTGACCAAGCCTTTCCCCAAGGCTTTTTCTAAGCTCCAAAACTCCCTGGGGATTGTTGTAGCCAAAAACACTGCCGCCCATTTTGTCCAAAACATTGTTCAGCGCAAGCTTAAATTCTCTAACGGGAAAAAACATACTGCTTATTCCCGAACCTGTAAAGTCAATATCGCCTTTCGCTTCTCCCAATTCATCGTATGTGTTTAAAATTTTGGGTAAAAATACATTTTCGGGGTTAATTTCGCCAATGTATGTTCCGCTGCCCTCCCTGCTGTAAACAAGCCTTTTGCTTTCAAGCAGCCTGTAAGCCGCAACAACCGTGCCGGCGCTTACCCCAAGCTCCCTTGAAAGCTCCCTTACCGCAGGCAAAGCCTCGCCTCCCGCAATACTTCCGTTTTGAATGTTTTTGTAAATTTCATCTGCAATCTGTTTATAAACAGGCTTGTCAATTTTCCTCGATATTTCAATTTTTATTTTCAAGTCTATCAATTTCCTTTTTGGCATTTTCCAGTTCAAAAGCCATATCCTTTAACAGCTTTCCCTGTAAGTCAAACTCATCCTTCTGCCTTTGCCTTACCTCGTACTCCATAACATTTTTATGAGCCGCTCCTATATATCGGGCAATTTCCTCCGCACATTCAATGCTTTCTTTATTTATGTGCTTTAAATATGCCAATGTTAAAACGCCCACACATTCATCATCTGTACAAACAGGTACAGCCATAACACTTTTGTATTTCATCTTAAAATAAATGTTATCCGCCTTAAAATTGTCGCTGCCGTCATCATCGGAAATAACGTGAGTAATTTTGCCCTTGCAGCACATTCCCTCAAGTCCTTCTCCAACCTTTGCGTCCAGCCTGCTGTAAAGCTTCCCTCCAAAGCCTAAGCTTTCAACAATTTCCAGCCTGTCTGTAATGGCATTTCTTGCATAATAGCATATAGCGTCCGCCTTCGCAACCTCCACAATAAGCGGCATAATGCTTCTTAAAAGCTCGGCTTTGTTATATATAGTAAGGCATTTATATGTTATTTCCTTCTTTGTTTTTTCTATATCAACTTCCTTTAAAAAAGCCTCGCGCAGATCCATTAAGGCTTCGTTTATCTGCGTATAGCCGCTGCTTAAAACAGTAACGCTTTCTTTGGATTTAAGGGATTTAACACAGCTTATAAAATCGTTAATAAGACTTTTAAACCGTGTATATATATAAAAATAGTATAATAATAATTCAAACGCAAGAATTGTTATAAACAAACCTGCCGCGCCGATAGGCTCCTTTCTCATACTGTAGGAGTATACCATAAGGTAAAGCACCTGCAAAGCAAATATTAAACCGAATATATAGGACATTATAATTTCAATCTTTTTTCTTTTCATAAAGCTTCCCCCGTAAATTATCTTTCAGGCTTTTTGCCGTTTCGGCGGCTTCCGCCTTCAGTTTATGATAGTTTATAAGCACTCCGTTAAGCTGCGCCCCAAAAAGCAGTGTAAGCCCCAGCATATTTACCCAAAACAGCGTCATAAAAATACCCGCAATACTGCCGTAAACAAAAAATGCACGCTTATTTATTGAAATGTAAAGCTTAAACAGCAGCGATAAAATTATCCACATACCTATTGTAAAAACCGCTCCGGGCAAAAGCTCCTTAAACTTCAGCTTTCCGGCTGCTGTAAACTCATAAATTATAAGCACAAAAGCGGTTGTAAGCGCCATAATAATTATACCCGTAGGCATAGCTCTTACAATGCCCACGCTCGCCGTAAGAGGCGTGTATTTTACCAAAAAGTCCAGTATCATATCCTCAAAAACAACAAATATAAGGTTAAACAAAATGTATACAATAAATACAAAAACAAGTAAAAAGCTCATTATCCACAGTGCAAAAAAACCTCTTGTTTCCTTAACTCCGCAGCATTTGTTCATTCCCATAATTATTGTATGAAAACCCATTGTTGCGCTCCATATTCCGTAAAACAGGCTTGCGGAAAAAATGGTGTTGCCAATATGTGCGTTTTCAATAAATACACTTATTATGTTTGAAAGAATATCGGGCAGTCCTGCAAGAATATAATTTATAACTCTCATGGAATCCACATTAATAAAGCTAAACAGGGAAAGCAGACATATAAGAAAAGGGAAAAATGCCATTATAATACGGTAGGTTAAGGCATTCGCCATAAAAAGTATTTCGTTTTCCAAAAGCTTGTTAATTATGGTAAAGCAAAACAAAAAAGCATTTTTTAACCTTTTTCTCATTGTTATCTCCTTATTCCTCCGCCTTAACCTCCATAGCCTCGGCAAGCCTGATGTTCTCGTGTTTTTCCATAAAGGAATTTAATGTATACATATTTGCAAAAAGCATAACGGGTCTGTCGAAGCTGTCAAAAACAAAGCTTATTCTGCTGTTTACATATTCCTTTGCCTCATCGTGATTTTCCGTAATAAGCCACCTTGCAACTGTATAGTTCATTGGCTCCATTCTTACCTCGCAGTTATACTCGTTTTTAAGCCTGTATTCAAAAACCTCAAACTGGAGCTGACCAACCGCCCCAAGTATAACCTCGTTAAATTCGTTTCTGTAAACCTGCACCGCGCCCTCTTGAGCAAGCTGTGTAACCCCCTTTTGAAAATGCTTTGCCTTCATACTGTTTACAGGCACAACTCTCGCAAACAATTCGGGAGGGAATGTGGGCAAAGGCTCAAAAAATATCCTTTCCCTGCTTGTTGTTAATGTGTCCCCTATTTGATAGTTTCCCGAGTCGTATATCCCTATAACGTCCCCTGCAACAGCCTCGTCAACATTTTCACGCTCGTTTGCCATAAGCTGTGTGGACTGGTTCAGCTTCATTGCCTTTCCCGTTCTGGTGAGAGTAACGGTCATTCCCTTTTCAAACCTGCCCGAGCATATTCTTAAAAACGCAAGTCTGTCCCTGTGGGCAGGGTTCATATTTGCCTGAATTTTAAATATAAATCCGCTGAAAAAATCCTCCGTTGGCTCAATCTGCCCTTCTGTGGTTTTTCTTGCTCCGGGCGAGGGCGAAAGCTCCAAAAAATGCTCCAAAAACTCAACAACTCCAAAATCCGCCAAAGCCGTTCCGAAAAATACGGGGCTAAGCCTTCCCGCATCTATTTCATCTCTGTCAAACACATTTCCCGCGCCGTCCAAAAGCTCTGCGTTTTCCCTAAGTTCTTCCAAATTGGCGGCGGTAATGCAATTTTCAAGGCGGCTGTCCGAAACTCCCTCTTCTCCAAGCTCAATAACCTCTCCCGTTTTGTATAAATGAACAGTGTTTTTAAGCCTGTCATAAACACCCTCAAAGGCTTTTCCGCTGCCTATAGGAACGGTAACCGCAACCGAGGGCAAACCTAAAGCCTCCTCCAATGCTTCCATAAGGTCAAGGGGGCCGTTGCTCTCTCTGTCTAACTTGTTTATAAATGTAAATACGGGAATTTTCCTCATTGCACAAACCTTAAACAGCTTTTTTGTTTGCGCCTCAACACCCTTTGCCGCATCAATAACCATTACCGCAGAGTCTACCGATGTAAGTATTCTGTAGGTGTCCTCTCCAAAATCATTATGCCCGGGAGTATCCATAATGGAAACAATTTTGTCCTTATATTCAAACTGCATTACAGATGATGTAACCGAAATGCCTCTTTGCTTTTCTATTTCCATCCAGTCCGATGTGGCAAATTTTGCATTCTTTTTAGCCTTTACCGTGCCTGCCTGTCTTATTGCGCCGCCATGCAAAAGCAGCTTTTCGGTCAATGTTGTTTTTCCCGCATCGGGGTGCGATATTATTCCAAAAATTCTCCTCTTATTTATTTCCTCTAAGCTTACTCCCATTTTAACTTTCCTTTCAAATATAAATTCCTTCTATTACATTATAATAACCCAAATTGTTATTTTTTTCAACCCCAAAACAACAATCAAAATAAATTTGCCATAACTACTTGAAATTGACTGTTATTTGGTTATATAATATACATTAATAGGAGGAATTATTTTGAAAAATTTTGTAACCGAAAACAGAAATAAGGTTTTAAACTTTTTGCGGGACGGAGAAATGGCGGTCTTTTTTGCAGGCTCTCCCTCAAAAAATATAGGCGATGAATACCACCCCTTTACACCAAACAGAAATTTTTTCTATCTTACAGCGGTTTCCGAGCCAAACATTGCCCTTGCTCTTGTAAATAATAAGGGAACACAAAAAGCCGTTCTTTTTCTTGTGCGGCCCGATGAGGAAAAGGAACGCTGGACAGGCCCCGTTTTAAAAAATAAACAGGCTCGGGAAATTACAGGCATTGAAAACATACTTTTTACAGATGCCTTTCAGGACTTTTTGGCGGACAGCTTTTTTACGGAAAGAATAACCAAAATTTATTTGGATATGGAAAAGCGTACTCCGGCGGAAACCTCCCCTGCCCTTAAACTGGCGGCGAAAATAAAAACGGAATATCCCCATATAGAAACAGGCAATATTTACCCCTATATGGCGGATTTACGCAGTATTAAAGCTCCAATAGAAATAGAAAGCATACAAAAAGCGATAGAAATAACCAAAAAAGGCATTTATGCCATTATGAAAAACGTAAAGCCGAATATGTACGAGTACAATGCGGAAGCGTATTTTGATTTTGAGCTTAAAAGAAACGGTGTTTTTCAAAAAGCGTTTACTTCAATAGTTGCTTCGGGCATTAACGGCACAATACTGCACTACAGCAAAAATAATTCCATAATAAAGGAAAACAGTCTGCTCCTGTGTGACGTTGGCGCAACCTATAACAACTACAGCGGAGATATTACAAGAACATTTCCCGTTTGCGGTAAATTTACACCCCGTCAAAAGGATATTTATAAGATTGTGCTTAACGGAAATTACCTTATACAAAGCACAATCCGCCAAGGTGTGCCTTTTGCGGACTTAAATAAAATTTTAAAGGATTATTACTATAAAGAGCTGAAAAATATAGGTCTTGTAAGGCTTTCGGAGGACGTTAATAAATACTACTGGCACGGTGTAAGCCACCTTTTGGGGCTGGAAACCCACGATGCAGGCAGACACAACGAGGGTTGCTTAAAAGCAGGTATGGCGCTTACGGTAGAGCCGGGTCTTTATATAGCGGAAGAGGAAACAGGCATAAGAATTGAAGATGATGTGCTTGTAACGGAAAACGGCTGTGAAAATCTTTCGGCGGATATTATAAAAACCCCCGAGGATATAGAGGAATTTATGAAATGATAGAGTATGAAAAGGACTTGTATGAGCCTGTTAAACGTCTTTTTGAGCAAAACGGCTATGAGGTTAAAGGCGAGGTAAACAACTGCGATATGGTTGCGGTTAAGGGCGGCGAAATTATTGTCTGCGAGCTTAAAAAGAGCTTTAATCTTAAGCTTGTGTATCAGCTTTTGGAGAGAAAGTCCGTAACACCCGTTGTATACGGCGCTGTTATCACTCCAAAAAACAATTTGCAAAATATTACACGTCTTGTAAAGGCTATAGACTGCGGCTTGATTTTTGTTTCCGGGGAAACGGAAATTGCTCAGGTTTTTTATAACCCGAAAGCAGCCAAACCAAAAAAAGGCAGAAAAACCGACCTTGTTATTAAGGAGTTTGAAAACAGAATTTCCGAAAATACGGGAGGGGTTACGCAAACAAAGCTTATAACCGCATATAAGGAGCAGTCCATCCGCCTTTTGTGTTACATAAACGCATTAATTCAGGCAAGTCCAAAGCAGCTCAGAGAGCTGGGTTTTCCGCAAAACATAGGTACTGTTTTGTTAAATAACTATTACGGCTGGTTTGTAAAAATAAAAAAAGGTGTTTACGCCCTTTCGGATAAAGGAACGGCTGCGCTTGAAAATAAATTGTATAAGCAACAGGTGGAATATTTCCAAAAAGAAATGGAGGATAAAAATGTACAGATTATCAAGAAATGACCCTTGCTGGTGCGGCAGCGGAAAAAAATATAAACAATGTCACGAAAAAACAGACGAGCAAATTTTGCGTCCTCTTCAGCGCGCAGGCTATCCCCTCCCGTCACGAAGGCTTATTTTAAATAAGGAACAGATTGACGGAATAAAGGAAAGCTCCAAAATTACCGTTGCCATTTTGGATCAGCTTACGGATATAATTAAAGAGGGCATTACCACAAACGAAATAAACGATTTTGTTCATAAATATACAACGGAACACGGCGGAATACCCGCTCCCCTTAATTATAACGGCTTTCCCAAAAGCTGCTGTACATCAATAAACGATGTAATTGCTCACGGCATACCCGATAACACAAGGCTTAAAAACGGCGATATTATAAATGTGGACGTAACAACCATTTTAAACGGATATTATTCCGATGCAAGCCGTATGTATATGATTGGTGACGTAAGTGACGAGGTAAAGCAGCTTGTAGATGTTACGGAGCAATGTATGTATGAGGGCATAAAGGCAATTCGCCCCTATCAGCCTGTTTCAAACATAGGCAGTGTTATAAACGATATTTGCGATAAATATAACTACGGCATTGTAAGGGATCTTTGCGGTCACGGTGTGGGTTTAATATTCCACGCAGACCCTATGGTGGAACACTATCGCACAAAACGTCCCTCAATGATACTTGTTCCCGGTATGGTGCTTACAGTAGAGCCTATGATAAATTTAGGCACATGGAGAGGTCATACCCTTGCGGATAACTGGACATTTAAAACAGATGACGGCAAACCCTCCGCCCAGTGGGAGCATACCGTAGCCGTAACGGAACAGGGCGCGGAAATTATAACGCAGTAATATACAAAAGGAGATAGCTATGAAATTAAAGGAATTTACAATAAAGGACGGCGCGGTTCACCCTGCTGTAATTATTTGCCCCGGCGGCGGCTATAACCATCTTTCCAACCATGAGGGAGATAATGTTGCCGCAAGGCTGAACACATACGGCATAAGCTGCTTTGTTTTGGAATACGGTATGCTTTGGCCTCAGCCTCTTGCGGACGGAAAACGGGCAATTCGCCATGTACGCTCCAATGCATCGCAATATAATATAGATGAAAACAGAATAGGCATTATGGGTTTTTCCGCAGGTGCGCACCTTGCAGGAATGTGCGCGGAATTTTTTGATAAATTTGAAGATGAAAACCCTGTTTCGGCAAGACCCGATGTTTGCTGCCTGTGCTACCCTGTTGTAACTCTTTCAAAAAGCTACGGTCATTTTGGCTCAAGAAGAATGTTAGAGGGCAGCGAACACCTTTTGGAAACCCTTTCGCTGGAAAACTCCGCAAGAGAGGATATGCCCCCTGTTTTTATTTGGCATACATTTGAGGATAAAAGCGTTCCCGTGGAAAACAGCTTGGAGCTTGCAAAGGCGCTGAAAGCAAAGGGTGTTGTGTGCGAGCTGCACGTTTTCCCCGATGGTCGCCATGGCTCGGATCTTGCGGAAAACATAGAGGGTACCTGCCAATGGACAGACCTTTTTATAAACTTTCTTAAAAGACAGAATTTTCTGTAAAACCTTTGCATATACTTCTACCAAATAATTTTTGGTGATAATATGGAAAGAATGTATGATATAAGAAGAAAGGAAGTAATTAACATTCGTGACGGAATGCGTCTGGGTTTTGTAAGCGACATTATTTTAGATGAGCAGACAGGCAGAATAAAAAGCCTTATAGTTCCTGCTCCAACCAAGCTTTTGGGTATATTCGGCGGCGGCAGGGAATATAAAATAGGCTGGAACGACATTAAAGTAATGGGCGAGGACTTTCTCCTTATTGAGGCCGACACGGAAAGGCTGATTTCAAAAGGTGAATAAAAGCAAGGAAAAAGGGAATAGCCGTAAAAATCGGACTTTCCCTTTTTATGTGCAAAAACACGCTTTTTTGTTATGTATGGCTTTCATTGATATTCTTCAGCAGCTTCGGCTTCCATGGTTCTGTCCGTATATTCCCCATAGGTAATAAGCTCATATTCATCGGGCAATTCTTCAAATCTTTCATAACCCTCCGCAGATACCCTTAATGTTATTTTGGGGTCGTAATAATAGCTGTTGTCATAAATAATTCCCTTTTTGAAATAAGCCAATGCTTCTTTAAACATATCAAACTCGCTGTCATGCCCGCTGAAGCCATAACCCAAGGATACACCGTTTACGCAATATTTTGAATAGCTGTCGGTGTATATATTGTATAACCAACATCTTTTGTCAAAGCTAAGCTGTGCGTCAACATCAACCTTGTCGGAATGTTCCACCTCCAAAACGGCATTGTTACCGGTAAGACCTTCGTCCTTAACCAATTCAAACTCAGGGCTAAAATCAAACTCGAAAATTTTTGCGTTGTTGTCGGGCAGCTCAATCTCCTGCTTATCCGTAACCAAATCCTTATCCTTTTCACTTATATATGTAAAACCGCTTATTTCCAATGTTTGAATAACAATCCCTGCACCAATCAGCACAATTCCTGCCAAAAAGCAAACACCGTTTGCCTTGTAAAACATTTTCATACAAGTCACCCCTTCCTGTTAAAAAATACAAGCCTGACAATTACCGGCAAAAAAGCTGTGCCTGCCATACAAAACCCCAATGCCCCCACAGCGCCGCCTATTACGGGATAGCCTAAAAATGCCATAACAATAAGTCCGCCCAGGCAAATAAACGAAAACAAAACTATAAAAGCTAATATCAAAGCGCACATTAGCACACAGGCTTTAAATACTAAAATACTAACTTTTATTATGTAGCGCCATAAGCTGTCAATGCTTTTTTTAACGCTAAAGCTCATAACCGCCCTGTTCTTTTCAGCCTTTAGTCCGTCTTTAAATTCAAAAGCAGGCTTTTGAGAAATTAATTTGTTCTGTTTGTGTGCGTTTTCATTATTTTCTTTATTTTCCTTGGACTTTTCAAACTCTTCCTTTCCGCCCATAATATTAATTGCCATACATCTTATAAATATATAAATAACCGTAGGCAAAGCAATTATTGTGTAAATAAGCTTTGCCAAAAATTTCAAATAGGTATAACCTCCTATAACAGATGCAATAACATCCGCAGCCAATATTGCCGCAAAATTACCTATGAAAAAGCAAACACAAAGCACAATACCCAAAATTACCGCAGTAAAGGCAAGCTTTAAAAGGTTTATTGCCTGCTGCCCCAAAATGTAATCTCCAACCCTTTGTATAAAAGATGTAAATTTATAAAATATGTCTGCCAAAACGGAGCCTTTTTCCGTCTGCCTGTTGTCGTATTCAGGGTCTACATTGTATGCGGAAAGAGTTTCCTTAACCATATCCTCAATGCTTCCCAGGGTTTTAACCGCATCCTTTTCACTTAACCCCTCATTCAGCTTATTGTCAATATGCTGTATGTATTCGTTTATAATATCATCTCTTTCAGATTTTTTAAGCACCGACAGCCTTTCCTCCAAATAGCTTATCAGCCCTTTTTTATTCATTATAATCACTCTCCCTTATAAATTTATAAACATTTCCGAAAAACTCAAGCCACTCTCTCTTTAGGTTTTCAGTGTAAATTTTTCCTCCCTGTGTTAAATGATAATACTTTCTGGGCGGCCCCTCGGTAGACTCCTTTAAATATGTTTCAAAATAATGCTCGTTGGTCAGCCTTTTAAGCAAAGGATAAATTGTACCCTCATTAACATCTACAACCTTGCTCACCTCGGAAACAAGCTCATAACCGTACATATCCTTTTTTATAACCGAAAGCAGAACGATAAGCTCCAAAACACCTTTTTTGAACTGAACATTCATTACTTCCCCTCCCTTCGCTATTATTCTACACCCACTACTATGCAATGTCAAGTACCAAAATAAAATTAGTACTAAAAAAGAGCCGTAATG